>NZ_JBIWYK010000108.1:0-8245 GCF_044752385.1 Allobosea sp. CER48
TCCCGGCGGCCGATGCCAGACAACCTAGGTCGCGCTGATTCGGAGAAATGCGACGACGTCGTCGAGAATCGGCGCTTGCCACTGCAGAATCCTGGAGAGTGCGGTGGCTGTGCCGGCATGACCGAGCCCCGGATAGATCTTCAGCGAGACCGATCGGGCGCCGGCCTTTCTGAGCGCCCGCGCAAGGCGCTCGCTGTTGCGTGGAAGGACCGTCGTGTCGGCGGAACCCGTCGCCAGGAAGATCGGCGGGGCATCACCCCTTGCAAAGCGGACAGGCTGCGTCCGGACGGGGTGCGCGTTGCCAAACGCCTCTTTCGTCACGTCGATATCGAATGGCAGAAAGTCGTAAGGGCCGGAAAGACCGACGGCGGACCGGATGTCGCCGGCGCGCATTCCCACAGCGGCAAGATATCGCTTGTCCAGCGTCAGCATCATCGCGTTGTAGGCGCCTGCGGAATGTCCCATCAGGTGGATATCCCCCGGGGAGCCGCCAAAGCGGCCGATGTTGTCTCGCACGAAACGCAGCGCCAGCGCGCCGTCTTCGATGAAGACGGGGAAGCGGACCTCCGGGACCAGGCGATAATCCGCGATAACCGTGACGAACCCGCGAGCCGACAGCGCGTCTCCGACGAAGGAATAGGTTTCCTTGGCGCCATTGGCCCATGAGCCGCCATAGATGAAGAAGACCACGGGCTTCGGCGCGCTTCCGCCACCGGAAGGCACGTAGATGTCCATCCGCTGCCGGGCGTGCGGACCATAGGCCACATCGCGGGCACCGTCTGTCAGGCCGCCCGGACGCAGGGCTGCGCAAGCAGGAAGGGCGAGCCCGGCCAGCAGCGGCAGGATCGCGCGTCTTGCAATTCGGGTCGTCATCGTCGCCCAGGGCCGGAGAAGCATCGCAATCTATACGCCCTCAGAGCAGCGCTGGATCAGCGTCGCGGCTGCTGCATGTCCATGGCGATACTGAACCATCCCGGCCCGCGATACGTATCTCCTCGCAGACTCCTGGAGGTCGTCATGCGCTTCGTCGCCGGTTACATCGCCTTTCTCGTCGCCTTCGGAATCTGCGATGCCATCTGGCTGGGCACGATGACGACGAGGCTTTACCGGCCCGCACTCGGCGAGCTGATCGTTGAGCAGGTCCGCTACTGGCCGGCTGCACTGTTCTATTTCGGTTTCCCGCTCGGTGTCGTCTATTTCGCCCTGATGCCGGCCTTGCGTGACGGCAGCGCTGGCACCGCGTTGTTGAATGGCGCACTCATCGGTTTGCTGGCCTACTCGACCTACGACCTGACGAACTACGCCACGTTGCGGCCGTGGACGCTGACGATCACGCTCGTCGACCTCGTCTACGGCACGGTCGTCGTCGGATTGTGCACATGGGTCGCCTATGGCGTCGTCCGGCGTATCGCCGAATGGGGCTGGGTCTAGCCCTCGTTTCAGCCGATTTCGTCAGGCCGCGCGCATTCTGTAGTGATGGACACCCCAGGCGTCGCCGCCGGCGTGCCCGAACAGGCCGCTCGTCGCCAGGAAGAACAGGCGCCAGCGCCGGCGCCAGAGCGGCGCGTCCGCACCATAAGTTGCGCGCAGGATCGGATCGATCTCCGCGAGGTTGCGATCGAAATTCGCCAGCCAGTCCTCCGCCGTCGCCTGGTAGTGCTCGCCACCCCATCGCCATTCGGCTTCGACGGCGAAGAGATCGGGAAACTGGTGCGCGAGCGCCGCGCTCGGCATCAGGCCGCCGGTGAAGAAATGCTGCGCGATCCAGTCGCCCGTATCGGCGACATCGAAATGGTAGCAGCCCTGCCTGTGCGCGAAGACATGGATGAAGAGCCGGCCGCCAGGCTTCAGCCAGCCGCGAATACGCCGCAGCAGCGCGCGCCAGTTCGCCATGTGCTCGAACATCTCGACAGAGACGACGCGGTCGAAGCGCTCTTCCGTCGCGAAGTCGTTCATGTCGGCCGTGACGACCGTCAAATTCGTGAGGTTCCGCCGTTGTGCCCGCTCCTCGATGAACGCGCGCTGCGAGGCCGAGTTGGAGACCGAGACGATCCGCGCCTGCGGATAGCGTGCCGCCATCCACAGCGACAGCGAGCCCCAGCCGCAGCCGAGTTCGAGGATGTCCTGCCCGTCGGCGAGATCGGCATGCTCCGCGGTCAGCGCCAGCGCGTTCTCTTCCGCCGCTGCCAGCGTGTCGCCGGGATCGACATAGTAGCAGCAGGAATACTTACGTCTTGGGCCGAGCACCTGATCGAAGAAGGCGGCCGGCACCTCGTAATGCTGGGCGTTGGCGGCATTGGTATGGACCGCGATCGGCAGCGCCGCCATGTCGCGTGCGAAGGCCGCGGCATCGGCCGGCTGCTCCGCGAGCGACCGGGCAGTGCGTCCGACCAGCGACGCGATCACCACGCGGGTGACGGCATCGGGCACAGGGAGGCCTTCTCCCCAGGTCGAAAGCCTCTGCATGATCGTCATCACGTCGCTCCTTTCGGTGGCAGGGGGATCAGGGCGCTGGTTCGATGCTGATATGCGCGATAGGCCTCGCCGTGCTTGGCGAGCATGTGCTCCTCCAGAGGCGGGATACCGGAGATGCGGGTGAGCAGGAGCGTGATGCAGGCCGGCGCCAGCAAGGCGAGCCAGCCCCAGGGATAACCGGGCGCGGGCGCGATCAGCGCATAGGAGCACCAGAGCAGGCACTCGAAGAAATAGTTGGGATGGCGCGACCAGCGCCACAGGCCGCGCTCGCATATGCCCCCCGCTCCCGAACGCGCAAAGGCACGCAATTGCCCGTCGGCGACGGCGCCGCCTGCGAGGCCGGCGGCGAACACGGCGACACCTGCGACGTCCCGCCAGTTCAGCGAAAGCACGGGGTTATGGGCCGCGAGTATCATCCCCAATCCCAGGGGAATGCTGACCAGCGCCTGCATCTGCAGCAGCCGGGCCAGTTGCCGCGGCGCGGCGCTGCCCCAGTCCTTTTTCAGTTTCGCATAGCGAGGATCGTCGGTGATGCCGCGCGTCCGCCGCGCGACATGCAGGCCGAGCCGAAGCGCCCAGGCCAGCGCGAGTGCCGCCACGAGCAGCCTTCGCGGCATCGGTCCGGCACCGAAAGGCAACAGGGCGCCGGCGACGCCCGTCAGGCCCAACCCGAAAGTCCAGACCACGTCGATCCAGCCGGAATTGCCGGTGCGCCGCTCGACCACCGTCGCCAGGGCCATGAAGCTGGACATGGCCACGGCTACGAAGATCAGAGCCGCAGCGAACGATGCGATCGTCAAAACCGCACCAGCGGCTGCAGCAGCCGGCCGAGCCAGCCCTGCAACCGAACGCTCCCCGTCATCGCGACGATGCAGGTGCAGCCCTCGACGGGGTCGACGCGCGGCGTGTGGTCGTGTTCGGTGTCCGCCTCGTCGAAATCGCCTGCCGCGTAGCGCCCGTATTCGTGCTCATACGCACCGGCGAGGATCGTGGTCCATTCGAACCCCGTATGCTTGTGAGGCGGCAAGGCTATGCCGGGGCCGGCGCGCAGCATGAAGACGCGCGCGCCCGCACCAGGAACCTCGACGCGCCGCATGGCGATGCGGATGCCGATCGGGCGCCACGGACCGAGTCCATAGGGCCGAAGCACCTGCGGCATCCCGGCTTCGACGGAGGCGGCAGCCGCAGCCGGCATCGGCGCAGCTCGGCCCGCACTTGCTGCACGATTTGGGCCGGAAACCATCGGGATGGGGTCGATCGCATCCAGCAGCGCGCCTTGCACGGCCTCGAGCTCCCGCAGCCGCCGCCGACTCTCCTGGTCCGCCTCGATATGGCAGGCGACGACGACCGCCAGACCTTCGTCGAGCTGTCCCGCGGCGAATGCGGCGAGAGTTTCCTCGGATGGGCGATGAGAGATACTCATCGCAGATCCTCCAGCCGGCCCCGCAGGTGCGACAGCGCCAGGCGCAGACGCGATTTCACCGTGCCCAGGGGAATGGCGAGGCGAGCGGCGACGTCCTGATGGCTGAAGCCTTCGAGGAAGGCGAGCTCGACAACGCGATACTGGTCGGGAGAGAGCTGGGTCATCGCGGCTCGCACGCGTGCATCGCGTTCGGCGCCGGAGAGTGTCGCATCAGGCTGTTCGGGGGCTTCTTCATCCAAAATCTCGTAAACTTGCGACAATCGCGAGCGCGTTTCGCGACGGGCGATGTCGATGCGCAGATTGCGCGCGATCGTGGCGATCCAGGTCGAGGCGCTGGCTTTAGCGGGGTCGAACAAGGCAGCCTTTCGCCAGACCGCGAGCAGCGTTTCCTGCGCAACCTCCTCGGCAAGCTCCGCTGAGGTGCCGCCGCGCATCAGCAGCCCCTTCACGCGCGGCGCGAAATGGTCGAACAGCGCCGCAAAAGCCGCCCGGTCGCCCGAGCGCGCAATGGCGGCAATCAGACTGTTGGGGTCGAACAAGACGATGAACCGACCTCCTTGCGCGCCAGATTCCGCCTTGCGCATGCCGTCGACGGTCAGGGCGATTGCAGGAACCATATGTGAGATACGCGGGTCGCGCCGCACCGGATCACCGTGGTTGGGTGCGTCTGCGTCACTCGGCGGCCTTCCAGTTCACGTCGCGGCAGATCAGCCGCCCAACGATGCAGCCGCGTGTTGCGAGCGCGCCTGGCGTCGCGGTGATCGTCATCGAATAGGTCCAGTCACGCTTGGGGTCGTAGGCGTTGCCGGAGAAGGTCCCGTCGGGTTGGCGGGCCAGCGTCATCACGAGCTTGTCGCCGGCTGCCTCGCCCTTGCTGGTGTCGCCGATCCAGAGATTGGTGGCGCAGATCTTGTCGCCGCAGGGTGCGATGCGGACGCGTGCATTGCCGTCGTCGCGCAACCATGTCCCGTCAAGATCACCGGCGGCCGCGCTTTCGGCCGAAACGATAGCCAAGGCCAAGACCAGCGGGAGACGCATCATGGCGTTGTCCTTTCGGCGAATGCATCTCGTCTACGCTCAGCTCGTCCCGGTGGTTTCATCGGCACGCGAAATTGTGTCGAGGCGCGCGGCGAAGAGCCACGCGATGAAAGCGGTCAGAGAAGCCGCACTCAGGAAATTCAGGCGTTGCAAGGCTGCGTATTCGCCGGGGCCGTAGAGGTGCAACGGCGCACCCAGCAGGGCTGGCGGCAGCAGGTAGGCCGTGAAAGCCAGCGTCGCGAAGCCGAGAGCGAAGGCGCGCTCCGGGCGGCGGAACAGCATCAGCGCAAGCATCAGGCAGGGAAACAGGAAGACCTCGACCCCTGAGCCGGGGCCAAAGGCGGCGTGGCAGAGCACGGTGTTGCCGATGCCGGCCGCGAGCAGCAGGGATCGCCCGAACAGGGTGCTGCGCCGCATGACGGCCGGCACGGTCGCGAAAAGCGGCGTCGACAGGAAGGTGACATAGGACGGCGTCACCACGGGCGCGACCGCCCAATAGAGATAGAGCGGATAGAAGGGCTGGTTGGAGACGATCACGAGCGCGACTGCATTGGCAATCGCGGCCCGCGGATCGGGATGCGCTGCGTAGGCGCTGACCGCCGCGGTCATCTGCTTCAACCGGCTCATCGGCATGGTCACCCTCGCAGAAAGCCGCGTCCTTTCCTGGTTTACGTCGGAGCCGCTGCGGCGGGTCACTCGGCCGGCACGCTTTTGGTCGAAAGGCGGCAAATCCAGTCCGGCCCTGGCCGCGTATACCCGTCATGACAAGCGAAACAGTGACGACGGAGCGGGTACGGGGCAGGGCGATGCGGATCGCCGTGATTGGTGCCGGCATCTCCGGCCTCTCGGCAGCATGGCTGCTGGGGCAGGCGCATGAGGTTGTGCTTTTCGAGGCAGCCCCTCGCATCGGCGGTCACGCCAACACGGTTCGCGTCGCCGGTGCCGGCGGGGAGACCGCGGTCGATACCGGTTTCATCGTCTACAACGAGGCGACCTATCCGAATTTCATCGCGTTGATGCACCATCTGCATGTTGCCACGCAGGCGACCGATATGTCCTTCGCCGTATCGCTCGACGGTGGCCGGCTCGAATATAGCGGTACCAGCGTCTCCGGCCTGTTCGCGCAGCGCAGCAATCTGGTGCGCCCGCGCTTCTGGGAGATGCTGCAGGACATCGCGCGCTTCTATCGGAATGCCTCCCGCGACGTGCTGGCCGGCGGGGCGGCTGCCATCTCGCTCGGCGAATATCTTGCGGCGGGCGGCTACGGCTCCGCGTTCCGGGACGATCATCTCCTGCCGATGGCCGCGGCCATCTGGTCGGCGCCCTGCGCGGAAATCCTGTCCTATCCGGCCGCCGCATTCCTGCGCTTCCATCACAATCACGGACTGCTCCAGCTCAGTGATCGGCCGGTCTGGCGGACAGTGACCGGCGGTAGCGGCGTCTATGTGCAGAGGCTGCGGGCCGCCTTTGCCGGCGAAGTCAGGGCCGGCTCGCCGGTCAGGCAGGTCCGGCGTCGAGCCAACGATGCCGTTCTGACGGGTGACGGCTGGGCCGAGACCTTCGATCAGGTCGTCTTCGCCACCCATGCCGACCAGACGCTTGCGATGCTCGCCGATGCCGGCGCGGCGGAAGTCGAGGCGCTGGGCGCCTTCCGCTACAGCCGCAACCGCGCCGTGCTTCACAACGATATCGCTTTGATGCCGAAACGCCGTCGCGCCTGGGCGAGCTGGAACCATATCGGCGACCGCGGCCGGCCGGACGCAGCATGCGCCGTCACCTACTGGATGAACCGGCTCCAGGGCCTGAAGGAGGATCGGCCCTTCTTCGTCACGCTCAACCCGCCGGATGGGTTGCGTGCGGAGACCGTCCTCCACGAGGAGATCTACGAGCACCCGCTGTTCGATGCGGCGGCGCTCGCGGCGCAGGAGCAGCTCTGGTCGCTCCAGGGCGTGCGTCGAAGCTGGTTCTGCGGCGCCTATTTCGGGTCGGGCTTCCACGAGGACGGCCTGCAGGCGGGGCTCGCCGTCGCGGAGGCGCTTGGTGGCGTCCGCCGGCCATGGAGCGTCCGCAACGAGTCCGGCCGCATTCCGATGCTGCGCCGTCTGGAGCAGGCCGCATGACCCTGCAATCCGCCCTCTATGTCGGCCGCGTGAGGCATCATCGGTTTCGGCCGCGGCCGCATGCGCTGGCCTATCGCGTGTTCTGGATGCTGCTCGATCTCGACGAGATCGATCGCCTTTCGGGGAAGCTCAGATTTTTCTCGCGCAATCGCTTCAATCTCTACGCCTTTCGCGACGCGGATTACGGGGATCGCAGCGGCAGGCCGTTGCGGCCGCAAATCGAAGAGACCTTGGCGAAAGCCGGGATCTCGCATGACGGCGGCCCGATCCGATTGCTGACCATGCCGCGCATCCTCGGCTATGCCTTCAACCCGCTCAGCACCTATTTCTGCTACCGCCGCGACAGCAGCCTCTGCGCCACCGTCTACGAGGTGCACAACACCTTCGGCGAAATCCATAGCTATGTGGCGCCTGCCGATCGTTCCGAAGGCGCATTGAGGCAAGAGGCCGACAAAGTCTTCCACGTCTCGCCGTTCATGAACCTCGACATGCGCTACGCCTTTGCGATCACCCCGCCGGGCGAGCGCGTCTCCGTCGCCATCGAGGGCAGCGACGGGGAAGGGCGCCTGATCACCGCCGTGTTGAGCGGCCAGCGAGCGGAACTCAGCGACGCAGCGCTGCTGCGGCTGTTCGCAACCCATCCGCTGCTCACGCTGAAGGTCACCGCGGCCATCCACTGGCACGCGCTGCGCCTGCTCGCGAAGCGGATTTCCTGGCGGCCCCATCCGGCGCCGCCCGAGCGATCCTTCAGCCTCGGCATAGCCGCGACAGCTCATGCGAAAGGACCTAGGCAGCCATGAGCCGGCCCGACCTGGAACAGCATTTTCGCATGCCTGAACAAGTCTTTGCGCCGGCGAGTGGCATGGGCCCATCGCGCTGGTTCATGCGCCGGCTGCTCTCCCGCATCACGATCGGCCATCTCACCGTCTTCACGCCCGATGGAGAGCGGTTTTGCAGCGCGCCCGGTCTGCCCGGGCCACAGGCGACGATGATCCTGGACAACTGGCGGTCGATGCGGCGCCTCCTGCTGGATGGCGATATCGGCCTGGCCGAAGCCTATCGCGATGGAGACCTTCACACGCCGGATCTCACGGCTCTGATCGAGCTCGGCGCGCGCAATGACGCGACCCTGCGCAAGCTGGTTTCGGGCGCCTGGCCGGCGCGGATGATCAACCGCCTGCGCCATCTC
>NZ_JBIWYK010000109.1:0-8192 GCF_044752385.1 Allobosea sp. CER48
GCAACGCGAGCAGCTGCGCCTCAGGCTGCACGCCAGCCTCCCGATCGCCGGCGACGGCACGATCGCGCTGGAAGCCCGCGCCTGGGCCCTGCGCGCGATCTCGCCCTGAGGGTGCGGCGGAGGGAGCCGCCGACAGGCGCCTTCCGTCATGGCCGGGCCTGCCCCGACCAGCCACGTCTTGGCCGCGATTGCCCGAGCCGATCTCGATGCGATCATCCATGATCAGCGTCGCAAGACTCGGGTGCTCGGCACGAGGCCGAGCATGACGTGGGGCGAAAGAACCGTGACGCCCTTCCCTTCTCCCGGATGGGAGAAGGTGGCGCGGAGCGCCGGATGAGGGTGTGCGAGTTCAATAGACGGCGCCCCGGCGCCGTCGCGGCTTAACGATGAGCGGCAGGCCCTCACCCCTGCCCCTCTGCCATCCGGGAGAGGGGTTCCCCGCGGTTCATCTCATCGCGCGCATCGAGGTCGATCGAGATCGCGCGAGGCATGGACGAGGTGGAGGGGACAGTCATGGCGAGTGGATCGATGGCGTCGCCGCCGTCATGGTCGGGCTTGTCCCGGCCATCCACGACTTTGCCGCGACTGCGCTGTCCAACGCCGATGAGGCCTCGTCAACAGCGCCGCGAGCCCTGGATGCTCACAAGCCCCGGCATAAGACCAAATGCGAGAAACGCACCGCGCTTCCCTCCTCCCAGATCCGAGATGACTGCGCGGAGCGCTGATGGGACGCCCGCCACAAATGCCGGACTCAGAGTCCTACTTCCTTCTCCGCCTCTCCGCCGCCCCTTTCGGCCGCGATTCCGGCACCGGGCCCATCTCGTCCAGTGTCGGCTTCCGCACGCGTGAGGTGCCCGTCAGCAGCGGGTTCGGCTTCTCGCCGGCTTTCGGCTTGCCCTCGCCGCCGCCCCAGTTATGCGGACCCATGTCTTCGTCGGTCGGTTTGCGGGCGCGGGTCGGCGGCAGGTTGGCGCTGGAGCCGTAGCTGCGCTCGCCCTTGTACCTGCCGGCGGAGGCCTCGACATCGCCCTGCCGGGCGAGCGGATCGTCGCTGATCGCCAGCTCCGTCGCCTGCAGGCGCTTGATCTCGTCGCGCAGGCGGGCCGCCGTCTCGAATTCGAGATCGGCCGCGGCCTCGCGCATGCGCTTCTCGAGATCGGCGATCGCGGCCTTGAGGTTGTGGCCCGAGGCCGGCGCCACCAGCCCCTTGTCGACCGTGACATGGTCGCGCTCATAGACCGAGCCGAGGATGTCGCCGATATTCTTCTTCACCGTCTGCGGCGTGATGCCGTGTTCCTCGTTATAGGCGACCTGCTTTTCGCGGCGGCGGTTGGTCTCCGCCATCGCCCGCTCCATCGAGCCGGTGACGTGGTCGGCATAGAGGATGACCTTGCCGTCCACGTTGCGGGCGGCGCGGCCGATCGTCTGGATCAGCGAGGTCTCGGAGCGCAGGAAGCCCTCCTTGTCGGCGTCGAGGATGGCGACGAAGCCGCATTCGGGAATGTCGAGGCCCTCGCGCAGCAGGTTGATGCCGACCAGCACGTCGAAGGCGCCAAGGCGCAGATCGCGCAGGATCTCGATGCGCTCGATCGTGTCGATGTCCGAGTGCATGTAGCGCACGCGCACGCCGTTCTCGTGCAGGTATTCGGTCAGATCCTCGGCCATGCGCTTGGTCAGCACGGTGACAAGGGTGCGGTAGCCGCGCTCGGTGACCTCCTTGACCTCGTCGAGGAGGTCCGCGACCTGATGCTTGGCCGGGCGGACCTCGACCGGCGGGTCGATCAGCCCGGTGGGGCGGATGACCTGCTCGGTGAAGACGCCGCCGGTCTGGTCCATCTCCCAGCCGCCGGGCGTGGCCGAGACATGCACCGACTGGGGCCGCATCGCGTCCCATTCCTCGAAGCGCAGCGGCCGGTTGTCCATGCAGGACGGCAGGCGGAAGCCGTATTCCGCCAGCGTCGCCTTGCGGCGGAAGTCGCCCCGGTACATGCCGCCGATCTGCGGCACGGTGACGTGGCTCTCGTCGGTGAAAACGAGAGCGTTATCGGGAAGATACTCGAAGAGCGTCGGCGGCGGCTCGCCCGGCTTACGGCCGGTGAGATAGCGCGAATAGTTCTCGATGCCGTTGCAGGAGCCGGTGGCCTCGATCATCTCGATGTCGAAGGTGCAGCGCTGGTCGAGACGCTGCGCCTCCAGGAAGCGGCCCATCCGGTTGAGCTCGTCGAGGCGGCCCCTGAGCTCCTCCTTGATCGACTTCACGGCCTGGGTCAGCGTCGGGCGCGGCGTGGTGTAGTGCGAATTGCCGTAGACCTTGATGAATTCGAGCTCGCCGGTCTTCTGCCCGGTGAGCGGGTCGAATTCCGAGATCGACTCGACCTCGTCGCCGAACAGGCCGATGCGCCAGGCGCGATCCTCATAGTGCGCCGGGTAGAGTTCGATCACGTCGCCGCGGACGCGGAAGGTGCCGCGGGCGAATTCGTGCTGGGTGCGCTTGTACTGCAGCGCGACGAGATCGGCGATCAGCTGGCGCTGCTCGATGCGTTCGCCGAGCTTCACCGAGAAGGTCATCGCCGTATAGGTCTCGACCGAGCCGATACCGTAGATGCAGGACACCGAAGCGACGATGATCACGTCGTCACGTTCGAGCAGGGAGCGCGTCGCCGAATGGCGCATGCGGTCGATCTGCTCGTTGATCGAGGATTCCTTCTCGATATAGGTGTCCGAGCGCGGGACGTAGGCCTCCGGCTGGTAATAGTCGTAATAGGAAACGAAGTACTCGACCGCGTTGTCGGGGAAGAAGCTCTTGAACTCGCCGTAAAGCTGGGCCGCCAGCGTCTTGTTCGGGGCGAGGATCAGCGCCGGGCGCTGCGTCTCCTCGATCACCTTGGCCATGGTGAAGGTCTTGCCCGAGCCGGTGACGCCGAGCAGCACCTGGTCGCGCTCCTGCCGGCGAATGCCGTCGACGAGATCGGCGATCGCGGTCGGCTGGTCGCCGGACGGGGAGAAGTCGGACTTCATCGTGAAGGCGATGCCGCCTTCCGATTTCTCGGGACGTTCCGGCCGGTGCGGCGTCCAGGGCTTGCCGGGCTGGATGAAGGGGCTGCCGGTCTCCAGAAGATGCTGCAGCGAGCTTGCCGTCGCGGCGGCCGCGCCCTCGGCGCCGATGAAGGCGGAATCCGCCTTCTTGGAGAGCTTCTTCTTCGGCCGCTCGTCGCCGTCGCCCGGGCGCGCCTCGGCCTCGTAACCCGCCTGCGGCTTGTCGCTGAAACCGGAGGCGCCGCCCGGCACCGCCGTGCCGCGGTTGATCGCAGGGTTCAGGAGATCGGCGAGATAGCCTTCGAGCGGCTTCAGCTCGGGCTTCGTCGCCTTTGAATTCGGCGTGCGCGCCGAAGCGGGCTTCTTCGCCGCTTTCGGCTTGGTCGCGGTGGTGTCGGAGCTTTTCGGCATGGCCGCAATATGGGGCGGAACGGGCGCGGATGCGAGGGGGTGCGCGGCGAGCCGGGTGCGATTGGTGACAGGAGTTGACAGGAACGAAGAATACAATCTTAATTTGCATTACTGATAACGCGACAACCTGAAGGGACGGACCATGTCGGGGGGCGGGTCCGAGCCGGCGGGCGATGAAACAGAGGCCTTCATTGCCCGCTGGCGCGTCTCGGAAGGGGCGGAGCGTGCGGCCTATGCGCAGTTCCTGAGCGAGTTCTGCCGGCTGATCGGTGTCGAGCCGCCGCAGCCCCCGACCAGCGACACCGACACGGTGAGCTACCGCTTCGAATATCCCGTACGCTTTCCCGACGGCCAGGGCGGGCACAGCACCGGGCGCATAGACCTCTACAAGAAGGGAGCCTTCGTTCTCGAAGCCAAGCAGAGCCGGCTGAAAGGCGGCGCGAAGGAGATCTTGCCGGCGGACGGAGACATGCGACGAGACGGCGCGAGCGCGCCGCAACCGCGCGTCCGGTCAGCCTCCGGACATGGCCGCCAGCCGTTCATGCTGAACGCCCGCAACCAGGCCGAGCGCTATGCGAAGGCGGTGCCGGCAGACCATGGCTGGCCACCCTTCATCATCGTCTGCGATGTCGGCCATTGCTTCGAGCTCTACGCGGACTTTTCCGGGCTCGGGAAGAACTATGCGCAGTACCCGGACCGGCACCGCTTCCGCGTCCCTCTCGATGATTTCCGCAAGCCGGACGTCCCTTCCCGGGATTCCAGCCCCAGAGCACGAGCGTGTCGGTCGTGACGTGCTTCACCAGTGCAGCGAGGTCGCGGCTGCCATTGCGGTTCTGGTCCTTCAACTGCTCGCAGATCTGAGCGACCGACTTGCCCTCCCAGGCCATCGAGGCCGGAGCCAGCGCCCAGTGACCGTCGCCCGGGACCCCGGCGGGGTCGAAGTTCTGCTTGCCGTGGCAGGTCGCGCAGGGCAGCCCGACAGCGCCGTGGCCGTCCTTGCCGCGCACCACGACGGGCTCGTGCAGCTTGCGCAGATCGCCCTGACGCGGCCGCTCCGTCGCCGGGTGGCAGTTCATGCAGCGCGGGTGGGTGAGCACCTTGCCCATCTCGTTGAACAGCGCGACAGAGCGGTCGCGCTGGTTGGCGATGCCGGAGAAGCTTGAGGCCGGGCGCAGGGTCGCGCCGCCCGGCTGGGCCTGACCGGCGTTCTGCGCCAGCGTCAGCGCGCTGCCGCCGATGCAGACGATGAGCGCCGCGGCTGCGGCGAGGATCAGGTTCCGGCTCATCAGACATTGCCTCCCTGCATCGGCAGCTGGCGCGGCCGGCCATGTCCGAGCGCGGCGAGCGCGTTGGCTACGGCGGGGCCGATCGGCGGCACGCCGGGCTCACCGATGCCGCTCGGCTTCTCGGTCGATGCGATGATCCTGACCTCGACCTCCGGCATCTCGTGGATGCGCAGCGAACGGTATTCGTGGAAGTTGGTCTGCACCGGCCGGCCGCCATCGAGCGTGATCTGGCCGTAGAGGGCGTGGCCGAGGCCGAAGCCGATGCCACCCTCGACCTGAGCGCGGATGATGTCGGGATTGACCGCGACGCCGCAATCCACGGCGCACCAGACCTTGTGCACCCTGGGCTCGCCCTCCGGCCCCATCGAGACTTCGGCGATCTGGGCCACGAAGGAGCCGAAGCTCTCGACAACTGCGACGCCGCGGGCGCGGCCGTCGACCGGCCCCGGGCCCTTCCAGCCAGCGAGCTCGGCCACCGCCCTGAGCACGCCGGCCGCACGCGGATGCTTGTCGCCCATCAGCGCGAGCCGGCCCTGCACCGCATCCTGCCCGGCCGCCTGCAGCAACTCGTCGACGAAGCACTCGACGGCATAGCCCGTATGGGTATGCCCGACCGAGCGCCACCAGAGGGTCGGTACGCCAACCCTGGGATTGTGCACCTCGCAGCGGAAATCCGGCACCTCGTAGAAGATCTCGTTGGCGCCCTCGACCGATGTCGCATCGATGCCGTTCTTGACGACCATCGCCTCGAATGGCGTGCCGAGGAAGAAGGACTGGCCGACCAGCGTGCTCGACCAGGCGGCGATCCTGCCGTCCTTCACCGCGCCGCGGAAGCGATGCACGAAGAGCGGGCGGTAGTAGCCACCCGTCAGGTCGTCCTCACGGGTCCAGACCACCTTGACCGGGCGGTTCGGGCCGATCGCCTTGGCGACTGTCGCGAGTTCGGCCGCGAGGTGCTGGCTGACCTGGGCGCGCCGGCCGAAGCTGCCGCCGGCAAGCATCGTTTCCAGCATCACCTTCTCCGGCGGCAGGCCAAGGATCGCCGCGATGGTCTGGTGCTCGGTAGTCTGGAACTGGCTGCCGAAGCGGGCATGGGCGGTTTGCCCGTCCCATTCCAGATAGCCGTCGAGCGGTTCCATCGGCGCATGCGCCAGATAGGGAAAGACGAACTCGGCCTCGATGACACGATCGGCCCTGGCGAGCGTCGCCTCGGCATCGCCATGGCTGCCGGCGACGGTGCCGGGTTGCCGGGCGAGCTTGCGGTATTCGGCGATGAGCTCGGGGCTGCCGCGCTTCTCGGCCGCGCTGTCATCCCAGGTGACCTTCAGCGCCTCGCGGCCCTTCAGCGCCGGCCACATCCCGTTGGCATAGATCGCGACGCCGTAGCCGATCGACTTCACGTCGACGACGCCCTTGACCTTGAGCGCCTCGGCCGCGTCGAAGCTCGCGACCTTGCCGCCGAAGCGCGGCGAGCGGGCGACGACCACCGTCAGCATGCCGGGGGCGTGGATGTCGATGGTGAATTGGGCCTTGCCACGCGACTTGTCGGCGCTGTCGAGGCGCTTCACCGCGCCTTCCTTGCCGATCAGCTTGTAGGCCGAGGCGGGTTTCAGTGGCGGGTTCTCGGGCACGGACAGCCTGGCCGCGGCCTCCGCGAATTCGCCGAAGGAGCCCTTCCGGCCCGAAGCGTGGCTGATCACGCCATCCTCGACCTTGATCTCGCCGACCGGCACGTTCCAGGCGCCGGCAGCCGCCTGCACCAGCATCATGCGCGCGGCGGCGCCGGCCTTGCGCATCTGCTCCCAGCTATTGGCGATGGCGGTAGAGCCGCCGGTGCCCTGCACGCCGAAGGCGAGGTTGGCATAAAGCTTGACGTCGGCCGGGGCATGTTCGGCCCGCATCTGGCTCCATGCGGCGTCCATCTCCTCGGCCGCCAGCGTGGCGAGGCCGGTGAAGGGGCCCTGGCCGAACTCGATATGCTTGATCAGAACGGTGACGGTGGAGTCGGGTGCAACGCGGATGAAGGCGTTCGGCGCGAAGGTGGCGTTGCCACCGGGTCGATAGGCCGCGCCGGCGCCGGACTGCGCCTTCGCGGCGCCCGGCAGGTGGAAGCCGATGACGAGCGCGCCGGCGCCTGCCAACAGGCTGCGGCGGGAGAGCTTGGGGTCATGCGCGGTCATCGCTCAGATCTCCAGCGCACGGGCCGCGTCATGGATCGCGGCGCGAATACGGACGTAAGTGGCGCAGCGGCAGATGTTGCCGTTCATAGCGAGATCGATGTCGCGATCGCTCGGCTTCCTGTTCTCCCTGAGCAGGGCGATCGCGCTCATCACCTGGCCGGACTGGCAGTAGCCGCATTGCGGCACGTCGCGGGCGATCCAGGCGGCCTGGACGGCATCCGCCTCCTTGCCGGCGAGGCCCTCGATGGTGGTGATCTCGCTGGTGCCGACCGCAGAGACCGGCGTGACGCAGGAGCGCAGGGGCTGGCCGTCGATGAAGACGGTGCAGGCGCCGCACTGGGCAACGCCGCAGCCGAACTTGGTGCCGGTGAGGCCGATATTGTCGCGGATCGCCCAGAGCAGGGGCGTATCGTCGTCGACGTCGACGGAATGCGTCGTCCCGTTGACCTTGAGAGAGACCATGGTTGCCTCCGATGCTGGCAAGACGCAGCGCGGCACCATGGTGCGGATCGAGGGCTCGCCCTCGATGGCCCGATCTGACATATCAGATGGCGGGCGATGAATCCGAAGCCCTGGGTCGCGCGACTGGACTAAGTAGACGATTTGAGTCTAATTAGGATGGTCGCGCGCAGTTTGGATTTTGTCAAGACTACTGACGCTGCAATGCCGGACAGAATCGAAAGTTCCAGCTCTCTCCCCGTCGACGACGTCAGCGTGCGCGTCGACCAGATCGCCGACGCGGCGCTGCGGCTTTTCGCCCGCTACGGCTACAAGCGCAGCTCCATGGACGACATCGCGAAGGAGGCGGGGCTCGCCAAGGCGACGCTCTACCTCCACTTCAAGGGCAAGGACGATGTCTTCCGTGCCATGCTGGACCTGCTCGCGCGCCGGGTCGAGGCACGTTGCCGTGAGGTCCTTTCGACCACGGGGCCGTTTCCGGAACGCCTCAACGCGCTGCTCCAGGCTCATCACGGGCTTGCCTATGCGAGCTTCGGCACTGGCGAACATCTCGTCGAGCTCAAGGCCGTGATGAACACGATCGCAACGCGCGAGTTGCAGGCGTTCGAGCAGATCTTCACCGGGTTCGCTCGAGAGCTGCTGCAGGATGCCCAGGATCGCGGAGAGATCATTCTCTCCCGTGCATCCCTCGATAGCGAAAGCTGGATTGGCGGGCTGATGTTCGCGGCGGCCGGTGCCAAGACCGGCACTCCGCCGAGCAGCGAAGATTATGCGCGCCGGCTGAAGACGATCGCGTCGGTGTTCTCGGCCGCCGTCACAG
>NZ_JBIWYK010000110.1:0-8095 GCF_044752385.1 Allobosea sp. CER48
TCGGCGAGCCCGCTTGTCGGGCCGCAGGTGAGCCGCTAACGCTAACGTCATGACGCGCATTGCTTTCTACACCGGCTCCTTCGACCCCGTGACCAACGGCCATGCCGACGTGATCGCGGCGGCGGCGGGGCTCTGCGACAAGCTCGTCGTGGCGATTGGCGTACACCCCGGCAAGACGCCGCTGCTTTCCGTCGATCAGCGCGCCGAGCTGGTGCGGACGGTCGCGACGCCGCTGCTGGCGGCGAAGGGGGCTGTTCTCGATGTCGTGACCTTCGACGATCTCGCCGTCGATGCGGCGCGCCGGGCGGGGGCCTCGATCATCATCCGCGGCCTGCGCGACGGCAGCGATCTCGACTACGAGATGCAGATGGCCGGCATGAACGGGACGATGGCGCCCGATGTGCAGACGGTGTTCCTGCCGGCCTCGCCGGGCGTGCGCTTCATCACCGCGACGCTGGTGCGCCAGATCGCGGCGATGGGTGGCGATGTCTCGCCCTTCGTGCCGCCTGTCGTGCTCGCCGCGCTGACGGCGCGCTTCGCCGGGAACTGAAGCTGTTCTGCTGGCCGATCGCGAAGTAGTCCGATCCTCTCGCCCCACAACTTCGCCATTATCCGTCGCTTTCTGCTGATTTAGGTTTGCATTTTGCTGAGAGCGATGGTGTCTCTCAGATGAAGCGACTCGTTCAGTGATCTTCGGCGCAGGCCCCTGCGCGATCCCCTCCGACAGGTTTTCCGATGCGTCTCTCCCGCTATTTCCTGCCGCTCCTGCGCGACACGCCCAAGGAGGCGGAGATCGTCTCGCACCGGCTGATGCTGCGCGCCGGCATGATCCGGCAGGAATCGGCCGGCATCTATGCCTGGCTGCCGCTGGGCCTGCGCGTGCTCAACAAGATCAGCAACGTCGTTCGCGAGGAGCAGAATCGCTCGGGCGCCATCGAGATCCTGATGCCGACCATCCAGTCGGCCGATCTCTGGCGGGAAAGCGGGCGTTACGATGCCTATGGCAAGGAGATGCTGCGGATCAAGGACCGGCACGACCGCGACATGCTCTACGGCCCGACCAACGAGGAGATGGTCACCGAGATCGTCCGGGCCTATGTCAAGTCCTACAAGGACCTGCCGCTCAATCTCTACCACATCCAGTGGAAGTTCCGCGACGAGGTTCGCCCCCGCTTCGGCGTGATGCGCGGGCGCGAGTTCCTGATGAAGGACGCCTATTCCTTCGATCTCGACAAGGACGCGGCGCGCCACGCCTATAACCGCATGTTCACGGCCTATCTGCGCACCTTCGCGCGGCTCGGCCTGAAGGCGATCCCGATGAAGGCCGATACCGGCCCGATCGGCGGCGACCTGAGCCACGAGTTCATCGTGCTCGCCTCGACCGGCGAGAGCGAGGTCTTCTGCCACAGCGACTACCTCAATTTCGAGACCCCGGCCGCCGACACCGATTTCGACAGCGTCGCCGGCCTTCAGGGCGTCTTCGACAAGTGGACGAGCCTCTACGCCGCGACCGAGGAGATGCACGACAAGGCGGCCTTCGAGGCGGTGCCGGAAGACAAGCGCGTCTCGGCGCGCGGCATCGAGGTCGGCCACATCTTCTATTTCGGCACCAAGTATTCCGAGCCGATGGGCGCGACCGTGGCCGGGCCGGACGGACAGCCGGTGCTGCTCCATGGCGGCTCCTACGGCATCGGGCCCAGCCGCCTCGTCGCGGCCCTGATCGAGGCCGGGCACGACGATGCCGGCATCGTCTGGCCCGAAGAAATCGCGCCCTTCGACGTCGCCGTCATCAACCTCAAGGTCGGCGACGCCGCGACCGACGGCGCGGCCGAACAGATCTACAAGCACCTGCTCGCCAGGGGCTACGATGCCGCGCTCGACGATACCGACGACCGGCCGGGCGCCAAGTTCGCCACGGCCGACCTGATCGGCGTGCCCTGGCAGATCATCGTCGGCCCGAAGGGCCTGGCCGAGGGCAAGGTCGAGCTGAAGCGTCGTGCCGGCGGCGAGCGGGAGCTCGTTTCGCTCGAGGCCGCGCTGGACCGCTTCAAGGGCCGGACCGCGTGACGGAAGGCCCCGCCGGAGCTCCTCCACGCATGACCAGGGCTGCTGCATGAGCGCCGTCGCCGAGAACGCTGGCGTCCCTACGGGAACGAAGCCCTTCGCCGGTTTCGAGTGGCTGCTGGCCGGCCGCTATCTGCGCACGCGCCGGCGCGAAGGCTTCGTCTCGGTCATCGCGGGCTTCTCCTTCCTCGGTATCCTGCTCGGCGTCGCCACGCTGATCATCGTGATGTCGGTGATGAACGGCTTCCGCAAGGAGCTGCTCGAGAAGATCGTGGGCGTGAACGGGCACATCTTCGCGACGCCGATCGACCGGCCGCTCGACGATTACGACAGCGTCGCGCAGAAACTCGCCAAGATTCATGGCGTCAAGCTCGCCATCCCGCTGGTCGAGGGCCAGGCGCTGGCTTCCTCGCAGACCGGCAACAACGGCGTGCTGGTCCGCGGCGTGCGCGAGGCCGACATCAAGGCGATTCCCTTCATCGGCGGCAACATCAAGTCGGGCACGCTCGACGGCTTCGACGGCGGCACGCCGGGGGTGGCCATCGGGCGGCGCCTCGCCAATGCGCTGGGAATCCAGGCCGGCGACACGATGACGCTGGTCTCGCCGCAGGGTGCCTCGACGCCCTTCGGCACGGCCCCGCGCATCAAGGCCTACCCGGTCAAGGCGATCTTCGAGATCGGCATGACGGAGTTCGACGGCACCTTCGTCTACATGCCGCTCGCCGAGAGCCAGGCCTATTTCAACCGCGACGGCGACGTGAACGTCATCGAGATCTTCGTCGACAATCCCGACCGTACGCAGGCGGTGCGCGACGCGATCGAGGCCGATGCGCCGCGCCCGCTCGTGCTGTCGGACTGGCGCCAGCGCAATCGCAGCTTCTTCAATGCGCTCGAGGTCGAGCGGAACGTGATGTTCATCATCCTGACGCTGATCGTGCTGGTGGCGGCGCTGAACATCGTCTCCGGCCTGATCATGCTGGTGAAGGACAAGACCGCCGACATCGCGATCATGCGCACGATGGGGGCGACGCGCGGGACGGTGCTGCGCGTCTTCCTGATCACCGGCGCCGCGATCGGCGTCATCGGCACGGTTGCGGGCCTCATCCTCGGCGTACTCTTCGCCAACAACATCAAGTCGATCATGGCTGTGCTGAACTGGATCACCGGCGCCAATCTCTGGGATCCGACGGTGCGCTTCCTCAGCGACATCCCCTCCGTCATCGACTGGCGCGAGGTCGTGAGCGTCGTGTTGATGGCGTTGACGCTGTCGCTGCTGGCGACCCTTTATCCGGCCTGGAAGGCGGCGCGCCTCGATCCGGTCGAAGCGCTGAGGATGGGCTGATGGCGCAGGAGATGCCCGCGCTCTTCCTTTCGCAGGTCGAGCGCTTCTATCCGCAGAGCGATGCACCGCTCGAAGTGCTGCGCCGGGCCGATTTCGCGCTCTGGCCGGGCGAGGTCGTGGCGCTGGTCGCGCCGAGCGGCACCGGCAAGTCGACGCTGCTCCATGTCGCCGGCCTGCTCGAGAAGCCGGATGCCGGCGAAGTCTTCGTCGGCGGTCTCGCGACCACCAAGCTCGACGATGCCGGCCGCACGCGGCTGCGTCGCACCGAGATCGGGTTCGTCTACCAGTTCCACCATCTCCTGCCGGAGTTCACGGCGCTGGAGAATGTCGTGCTGCCGCAGCGCATCCGCGGTCTGGCGCGCGACGAGGCGGAGGAGCGGGCCTCGGAGCTGCTGACCTTCCTCGGCCTCGGCGAACGGCTGGACCACCTGCCGAGCGAGCTCTCCGGCGGCGAGCAGCAGCGCGTCGCCATCGGCCGTGCCGTCGCCAATGGTCCGCGACTGCTGCTGGCGGACGAGCCGACCGGTAACCTCGACCCGCATACCTCGCAGCATGTCTTCGCCACCCTGATGGCGCTGGCGCGCGCGTCGGGGCTCGCAGCACTGATCGCGACGCATAATCTGCAGCTCGCCCGCCAGATGGACCGGCAGGTGACGATCCGCGAAGGACTGGTCGTCGCGCTGGATTGAGGGCGCCGGCCGCCGCTGCCGGCCGGGCTGGCGTGCCGGTCCGGTCTGCCGCGGGCGGGCAACTGTCCTGGAGAGCAAGGTCGCGGCCGGCGGGCGCCCGTCTCCGCTGCGCGTCGCCATTCCCCTCCCGTTAAGGGGTCGAACGATCCGTTAGCCTGTTGTTAACCTCCAGCGGAGGCGGGCCGCCTGGGTCTGTCTTCGTCGATTGACGAGAACAAAGCATGAACTAAACTGAACTTATCAGGAACACAGGAGGTTCTCATGACTGCAGCGCGTAAATTCGCCGCCGGCCTTGCCGAGATCGCCTCGCTTGGCGTCTTCCTCGGCATGATCTGGCTATGGGCCGCGATCTTCTCCGGTCCGCATGTCTGATCGCGGCAGGAGCCATCCACAGCGTCGGCCAGGATTCCACGGCGCGGGCTGCGCCGAGGTTTCGCAAGCGGTTCAGTTTTCATAAGGAGATTGAGGTCGACGAGTCGCGTGGCGACGATGGGAGCAGGACATGAGTCGGGAAGCTGGCGAGTCGCGCATCCTGTCGGAGATCGGCTTCGTCCACCTCCACGTCCATTCGAGCTATTCGCTGCTCGAGGGCGCAATGACCGTCTCGACCCTGGCGAAGATGGCCGCTGCCGACGGGCAGCCGGCGCTGGCGCTCACCGACACCGACAACCTCTTCGGTGCGCTCGAATTCTCCGAGAAGCTCGCGGGATTGGGCTTGCAGCCGATCGTGGGCGTGCAGCTCTCCGTCGATTTCGCCGACGAGGGCGAAGGCGGTCGAAAGCCGACCCAGCCGCAGCGCCTGCCCCATATCGTCCTCCTCGCGATGGACGAGGGCGGCTACGGCAACCTGATGAAGCTCGTCAGCGAGGCCGCGCTGGCGACCGGCGGCGCCGGGCAGCCGGTGACCACGGTCGCGCGGCTCTCCGCCTTCAACGCCGGGCTCATCGCCCTGACGGGTGGTTCTGGCGGACCGGTCGACGTGGCCCTGCGCAACGGCCAGCACCCGCAGGCGGCATCCCGCCTCGCGACGCTCGCCGAGATCTATGGCGACCGCCTTTATGTCGAGATCCAGCGCCATGGCAGCGACGGGGAGGCGGCGCTGGAGGCGCATCTCCTGCGTCTCGCCTATGACGCCGACCTGCCGATCGTGGCGACCAACGAGCCCTTCTTCGCCAAGGGCGCCGATTTCGATGCGCATGATGCGCTGCTGGCCGTGGCGGAAGGCCGGCTCGTTTCCGACGGCACGCGCCGCCGCGTTTCGCCCGAGCATTATTTCGCCTCGCGCGCCGAGATGAAGAAGCGCTTCGCCGATCTGCCGGAGGCGTTGGCGAGCACGGTCGAGATTGCGATGCGCTGCCACTGGCGCGTCTCGACGCGCAAGCCGATCCTGCCGCGTTTCGGCGAGGAGGGGCGCGACGAGGCGGAGGAGCTGCAGGAGCAGGCCCGTGCGGGCCTCGCCGCGCGGCTGGCCAAGCATGGCCCGGCCGAGCCCTTCACCGCCGAGGATTACGAGAAGCGGCTCGATTTCGAGCTTTCGATCATCACCCGGATGAAGTTTCCGGGCTACTTCCTGATCGTCTCGGACTTCATCAAATGGGCCAAGGCCCATGACATTCCGGTCGGCCCGGGCCGCGGCTCCGGTGCGGGCTCGCTCGTTGCCTATGCGCTGACGATCACCGACGTCGACCCGCTGCGCTTCGGCCTGCTCTTCGAGCGCTTCCTGAATCCGGATCGCGTCTCGATGCCGGACTTCGACATCGACTTCTGCCAGAACCGGCGTGAAGAGGTGATCGAATATGTGAAGCATCATTATGGGCAGGAACGCGTCGCCCAGATCATCACCTTCGGCACGTTGCTCGCGCGCGGCGTGCTGCGCGACGTCGGCCGCGTGCTCGAAATGCCCTATGGCCAGGTCGACAAGCTGACCAAGCTGGTGCCGCAGAACCCGGCCAAGCCAATCTCGCTGAAGGAGGCGATCGAGGGCGAGCCCAAGCTGCAGCAGGCGGCCGAGGAAGAGCCGATCGTCGCGCGCCTTCTGGAAATTGGCCAGAAGCTGGAAGGGCTTCACCGCCACGCTTCGACTCACGCCGCAGGCGTGGTGATCGGCGACCGACCGCTGGAGCAGCTCGTCGCGCTGTCGGTCGATCCGCGCACCGGCATGCGCGTCACCCAGTTCAACATGAAGTGGGTCGAGCAGGCCGGCCTGGTGAAGTTCGACTTCCTCGGCCTCAAGACGCTGACGACGCTGACGACGGCGGTGAAGCTGATCGCACAGCGCGACATCCATATCGATCTCGCCCAGCTGCCGTTCGATGATCCGCCGACCTACGCCATGCTGGCCCGCGGCGAGACGGTCGGCGTGTTCCAGGTGGAATCGGTCGGCATGCGCAAGGCGCTGGTCGAGATGAAGGCCGACCGTATCGAGGACCTGATCGCGCTGGTGGCTCTGTACCGGCCGGGCCCGATGGACAACATCCCGACCTATTGCCGCCGCAAGCTCGGGCTCGAGGACCCGACCTATCTCCACCCGGGGATGGAACCCTATCTGCGCGAGACCCATGGCATCATCGTCTACCAGGAGCAGGTGATGCAGGTGGCGCAGGCTCTGTCGGGCTATTCGCTCGGCGAAGCCGACCTTCTGCGCCGCGCGATGGGCAAGAAGATCAAGGCCGAGATGGACGCCCAGCGCGACCGTTTCGTGAAGGGCGCCATCGAGAACAGCATCAAGAAGGACACGGCGTCCGAGATCTTCGACCTGCTGGCGAAGTTCGCCGACTACGGCTTCAACAAGAGCCACGCGGCCGCCTATGCCGTGGTCGCATTCCAGACCGCCTATCTCAAGGCGAATTTCCCGGTCGAGTTCCTGGCGGCGTCGATGACGCTCGATATGGGCAACACCGACAAGCTGTCGGAATTCCGGCGCGACGCCGAGCGCCTCGGCATCAAGGTCGAGCGCCCCGCGATCAACCGCTCCGGCGTCGAGTTCGACGTGGCCGATGGCAAGATCTTCTACGCGCTGGGCGCCATCAAGGGCGTGGGCCGCGCGGCGGTGGAGTCGGTGGTGACGGCGCGGGCGGCAGGCGGCCCGTTCCGCGATCTTGCCGATCTCGCCCGCCGCATCGACACCAAGCTGGTCAACCGCCGTACGCTCGAGGCGCTGATCGCCGCGGGTGCGCTGGACGAGCTGGAGGAGGACCGCGCCCGCGCCATGGCCGCGATCGACGGGATGCTGGCGCTGTCGAACCGTATCCGCGACGAGGCGGCGGCCGGACAGTTCGATCTTCTCGGCGGTGGCGTGGTTCAGGAGGCCTTCCGCATTCCGCAGGTCGAGCCCTGGGCTCCCGCCGAGAAGCTCAAGCGCGAGCACGAGGCGGTCGGCTTCTTCCTGTCGGGCCACCCCCTCGATGATTACGAGCATGTGCTGAAGCGCCTGCGTGTGCAGCGCTATGCCGATTTCGCCCAGACGGTGAAGGTCAACGGCACCGGCGTCGGCAAGGTGGCGGTCTCCGTGATCGACAAGTCGGAGCGGCGCACCAAATCGGGCAACAAGATGGGCATCGTAAACCTGTCGGACCCCAGCGGGCAGTTCGAGGCCGTGCTGTTCTCGGAAGGGCTGATGCGCTACCGCGACCTGCTGGAGCCGGGCAGGGCGCTGGTGCTGCGTCTCTCCGCGGTGCTCGACGGCGAAGAGGTGCGGCCTCGCATCGAGGATGTCGAGGTGCTGGACGACCTCGCCTCCCGCCAGAAGCAGGACCTGCTGATCTATCTGCGCGACGACAAGGCGGTCGCCTCGATCGCGGAGCGCATCCGCCCGCGCGATGCTGTGCGTGCCGAGGGCAAGGTCTCAATCGTCATGATTCTCGACGATGGTGCCCAGGAGGTCGAGATCGAGCTGCCCGGGAAATTCCCGATCAACCAGCAGATCGCCAATGCCGTCCGCGCCGCGCCCGGCGTCGTCAGCGTCGAACTGCGCTAGCCATTCTCGTCAGGCATGGTTGTC
>NZ_JBIWYK010000111.1:0-8056 GCF_044752385.1 Allobosea sp. CER48
GAGCAGCATCGCGAAGAGGATGACGGCCGAGGCGCTGATGGCGACGGCCGCGGCCTCGCCGGCGAGGCCGGCTTCCTTCAGGCTGAACAGCACGACCCCCAGCGTCTCGGTGCCGGACGACCAGAGCAGCGCCGATACCGTCAGTTCATTGAAGGCGACGAGGAAGACCATCAGCGCAGAGACCGCGGCTGCCGGTGCCAGGATCGGCGCGACGATGAAGCGCAGCATCTGCCAGAGACTGGCGCCGTCGAGTTTTGCCGCCTCCTCGTGATGCGCCTCGATCTGCGCCATGGCGGCGACGGGCGCCTTCAGGGCGAGCGGCAGGAAGCGCGCGAGATAGGCGAACAGGATGATGAAGGGGGTGCCGTAGATACTAACGCCGATCAGGGGCAGCGGCTTCAGGAAGATCAGGATGCAGGCGATGGCGAGCACGACGCCCGGCAGCGCATAGGGCAGTTCGATCAGGAGCTCGACCGGGCGACGGAGCTTGCCCAGCCGCCGTTCGAGGCCGTAGGCGAAGGCGATCGCGAGGAACGCCAGGATCGCGGCGGCTGCGCCTGCGAAAAGCAGCGAATTGCGGAAGGCGCGCATGGTGACAGCCTGTCGCCAGAGCACTTCGGTGAACTTGTCGAAGGTCAGGCTCTGCCAGGTCAGGGCGACGCCGAGCGCCGGCGTCAGCGCCTCGCTCAGCAGCGCGAGCAGGGGCAGGCCGAGCTTGAGCGCCAGCAGTAGCCAGAGGCCGGCTGCGACCACGGGGCGGGCGGAGCCGAGCTGCCAGTACGGTTCGAAGGGCCGCTCGATCTCGATCCGGCCGCGCTGGCGGCGGGCGACGAGCGTGCCTGCGAGAATGCCCAGGGCCGCCACGGCGCCGACGAGCACTGCGAGCGCGGCCGTTTCGCCGAGGCTCGACGGGCCGAAACTCGACAGCCGGCGATAGATCAGTGTCGGCAGCGTCAGGTAGTTGACGGGCAGGCCGAGCAGGGCCGGGATACCGAAATTGCCGACGCCGGCGACGAAGGCGATCAGGCCGGCGGCGACGATCTGCGGGCGCAGCACCGGCAGGATGATGCGGGCGGTGATCGTGGAGGGCGCAGCGCCTTCCATCTGCGCGGCCTCGACCAGCGATTGCGGGATGCTGCGCAGCCCCGTCCAGAGCGTGATCGCGACCAGCGGCGCATGATGAAGCGCCATCACGAGAATGATACCGCCGCGGCCGAGGAGTGGGTTTGGCGTGCCGGGCTCCGGCGCGAGGCCGATCAGCGCGAGGATCTGCGAGTTGGGGGCCAGCAGGCTGAGGAAGGCGAGAGCCGCCACTTGTGGCGCGATCATCATCGAAAAGATGAAGAAGAAGGCGAGGGGGCGCTTGCCGCGCACATCGGTGACGCCGAGCGCCAGCGCCACGATGCCGCCGACCAGGAGGGCGCCGAGAGCGGAGAGGACTGCGGTCTCGATGCTGTGCCAGGTCGCGGCAACCGCCGAGCGGCTCGCCATCTCCGCGAGGGCCGCTTCGGGTGCGAGCTGCCAGCCGGGGGCGAAGGCAGCCGCGGCCAGCCGGAAGAAGGGCAGTCCGCCGAGCAGAAGCGCGACCGCGACGACGAGTGCCGGCAGGCCGAGGCCGTCCGCCAGCCGCAGAGGCGGCAGGGGCGGGGCCGCCAGGGTGGGCTCCCGCTTCGCGTTTCGATCGATGGCCAGCGTCATGGCGCCGGCGCCCCTAGCATGGAAGCCGCCTTACTCGAAGATCGAGCTGAAGCGCTTGCGCGCGGCAGTCTCGTCGGCAAGCGCCTTCGCGGCGTCGAACGACATCAGCTTGATCGCGCTGCGCGCGGGATAGCCCGCCGGCAGGGCGACATCGGGATGGGCGGCGACATAGCCCTGCTTCAGTGCGAGCTCCTGCCCGTCCTTCGACAGCAGGAAGTCGATGAAGGCCTTGGCCGCCTCGGGGTTCCCGGTGTTCTTGAGGATAGCGACCGGCTCGCTGACGGCGGAGACGCCCTCGCTCGGGAAGACGAATTCGACCGGCGCACCCTTGGCCTTCTCGCGGATCGGCATGAAGTCGACGATCATGCCGTAGAGCTTCTCGCCGGTCGCGACCTGGCGGAGAATGTCGCCGTTGGCGCCTGCGGCCAGCGTGCCGTTGTCCTTGAGCTTCTCGTAGAAGCTCCAGCCGTCCTTGAGATTGCCGGTCAGCGTGATCGTGTGGATCAGCGCGGCGCCGGAGTTCAGCGGGCTCGGCATGGCCAGCTGGTTCTTGACCTCGGGCTTGGTCAGGTCGGACCAGCTCGCAGGCTTCATCGCCGCCTTGGTGTTGTAGACGATGCCGGTGGTGATCAGCTTGGTCGCGAACCACATCTTCTTCGGGTCGTGGACGCCGGCCGGGTAGGCGGAGACATCGGCCTTGTCGTGGGCGAGCAGGCGGTCGTCCTTCTTGAGGCCTTCCATCGTGACGGAATCGGCAATGAGAAGGACGTCGGCCTGAGGAGCGCCGGCTTCGAATTCCGCCTTGAGCTTCGCCATGATGCGCGGCGTTCCGTCGCGCACGAAGGAGACGTCGACCTTCGGGTACTTCGCCTTGAAGGCGTCGATCGTCTGCTGCGCGTCGGTATTGGGCTGGCTGGTGTAGAGCACGAGCTTGCCTTCGGCGGCCCAGGCCGCGGAGGCTGCGAGCGCCGTCGCCGTCAGGCTGGCTGCCAGGGTTAAAGCGCTCAGGGCCTTGCGCTGCATCTGTCGTCTCCGTCTTTCGGGTCGCCGCTGCGAGATGGCGCTGCCGGTAGACCCCATACATAACAGTTCCATGAAGGTGGAGCCCCGGTGCAGGGCGAGGATGGGCGTGTCCTGGGGCTTTCCAAAAATACTATTTATAAGCAGGCCCCCGGCTTGTTTCCGGCGGGGCTTTTCGACTAGGGTCGCCGCAAGGCGATCAAAAACGTCGGATTAAAACGGTTTAAACGGGAGGTTATCTGATGAAAATGGCTCGACATTTCGCCATGGGTACGGCCATTGCCGCGGTTCTCGCCGGCTGGTCCGGCGCGGCGCAGGCCCAGGAAGTGCTGACGGCCTGGTTCACCAAGGGCTTCTATAAGGGCGAGGACGACGCGCTGCTCGCCGTCGTCGACAAGTTCCAGAAAGCGACAGGCGTCAAGGTCGAGCTTTCGCTCTACGCGACCGAGGACTGCGTCACCAAGTCGGTCGGCGCCGTCGATGCCGGTACGCCGCCGGATGTCGGCTTCTGCACCACCTATGATTTCCGCACGACCGGCAAGTGGGCCTATGACGGCAAGCTCGAGGACGTCACCGACGTGATCGAGCCGATGAAGGCCGAGTTCCAGCCGATGGCGCTCTCGACCACCTTCCTGATGAACGGCAAGGCCGGCAAGAAGTCATACTATGCTTTCCCGGTCGAGCAGCAGATGATGCACATCACCTACTGGAAGGACATGCTGGAGGAGGCCGGCTTCAAGGAGAGCGATATCCCGAAGACCTTCAACGGCTATTGGGATTTCTGGTGCGACAAGGTGCAGGGCTCGCTGCGCGCCAAGGGCAAGCGCATCTACGGCATCGGCCACCCGATGGGCATCGCCGCCTCCGACACCTTCTACTCCTTCCTGACCTTCGCCAACGCGTTCGACGCGCAGGTGGTCGACGAGAACGGCAAGATCGTGCTCGACCAGCCCAAGAACCGGGCGGCCATGATCGAGGCCGTGAAGGCCTATTCGAACATCTTCCAGCGTGGCTGCACGCCGCCCTCCTCGGTCAACTGGCTCGACCCGGACAACAACGTCGCCTTCCACAACCGCACCACCGTCGCCACGCACAACGCCACGATCTCGATCGCCGGCAAGCACATGGACGACATGAACAACGCCTCGCTCACCGCCGAGCAGCGGGCGCAGGCCAAGAAGAACTACGAGGACAACATCCGCACGGCCGAATTCCCGCTCAAGGCCGATGGCAGCAAGATGACCAACCTCGCCGCGGTCAAGACGGCGGTGATCTTCGCCGACGCCAAGAACAAGAAGCGCGCCAAGGAGTTCATGGCCTTCTTCATGAAGGACGAGAACCTGCGCCCCTTCGTCGAGGGCTCGGCCGGCCGCTGGGTGCCGACGACGCTGAAGGGCATCGAGGCGCCGTTCTGGTCGGATGGCAAGGACCCGCACCGCGCGGTCGTCTACAAGCAGTACAAGGACGGCACCGTGCCGTTCCAGTTCGTCTACAACTACAATTTCACGACCGTGAACGCCGAGAACGTCTGGGCCAAGGCCGTGAACCGCGTGGTTCAGGACAAGATCTCGCCTGAGCAGGCCGTGGACGAGATGATCGCCCGCATCAAGCAGATCGCCGGCTGACCCCCACGCTCGTTTCGCTTGCATCATCGATCCGCCGCGGCAATGCTTGCCGCGGCGGAACTTTCACCGGGTGACAATTCCAGGGAGAGTCCATGAGCACTGCCGCCATGACAGCGCCGCTTTCGGCACCGCGCGAGGATAAATCGGGCTTCACGCGCGACCGCGCGGTCTGGGGCACGATCATGCTGGCGCCCTATGTGCTCGTCTTCGCTGTGATGGTGGTCTACCCGGTGGGCTACGGCCTCTGGCTCGGCCTCAACTGGAATTCCTATAAGGCGCTTTTCGCAGACCCGATCTTCCTGCGCACGGTCGTCAACACGATCATCTTCCTGTTCGTGGCCGTGAACCTGAAATTCCTGATCGCGCTCGGCCTCTCCGGCTTCTTCGTGCAGCAGCGCGCCTGGATCCGCTTCGTGCTGGTGCTGTTCATCCTGCCCTGGGCGGTGCCGTCGATCCCGACGATCCTGTCCTTCCGGGTGATGCTCAACCCGGAGAACGGCATGGTGAACCAGCAGCTCTTCCATTGGTTCGGCGTGATGGAAGGGCCGGGCTGGCTGACTGATCCGACGCTCGCCTTCGCGATGTCGATCGTCGTCCATATCTGGAAGTCGCTGCCGTTCTGGACGCTGATCCTGATCACCGGCCGCCTCGCCATCGCGCAGGACCTCTACGAGGCCGCGAGCGTCGACGGCGCCAATCGCTGGCAGCAGTTCCGCTTCATCACCTGGCCGTCGCTGGCGACGCTCTATGTCACCTCCACCATGCTCTCGATGATCTGGACGCTGGGCGACTTCAACAGCGTCTACCTGCTCAACAGCGGCGGCCCCGGCGACCTCAACCACGTGCTCGCCACGCTCGGCATCCGCTACATGCGTAACAACAACCTCGACCTGGGCATCGCCTCGATCATCGTCGCCATGCCGCTGATCCTGCCGATGGTCTTCGTGATGGTGAAGCGCCTGTCGAAGGGAGCGGACGCATGAGAAAGTTCCTCGACGAAGGCAAACTGATCCTGATCGCCATTCCCGTGCTGATCTGGACGCTGCTGCCGATCTATCACCTCTTCGTCCTGTCGATCTCGAACCAGGAATCGATGCTGGCCGGCAAGCTCTGGCCGGACAATCCGACGCTGCAGAACTTCCAGATCGTCTTCAACCAGCAGCACTACTACCTGCACAATTTCTGGCGGCAGCTGTTCAATAGCTTCTTCATCGCGGTCGCGACGGGCATGATCACCCTCTTCGTCGCGACGCTCGCCGCCTTCGCGATCGCCCGCCTGAAGGTGAGGGGCGGGCGCACGATGATGAACCTCGCGCTTGCGACCTATTTGATCCCGGCCGCCTTCCTCGCCATTCCCATGTACAAGGCGATGGGCTCCTATGGGCTGCTCAACACGCAGGCCTCGCTCATCCTCGCCATGGTCGCGCTGGCCTCGCCCTACGCGATCTGGGTGCTGAAGCAGGCCTCGGACAAGTTGCCGAAGGAGCTCGACGAAGCCGCCGTGATGGACGGCGCGACGTCGCTCCAGCTCTTCCGGCTGGTCTATCTGCCACTGATGAAGCCCTCGATGGTGGTGATCGGCATCTATGCTCTGCTGCTCGCCTGGAACGAGTATCTCTACGCGTTCCTGCTGCTCTCCTCGGAAAAGGCCGTGCCGCTGGCCGTCGGCCTCGGACTCTTCCTTTCGGCGGACGATGCGCCGTGGAACCTGCTGATGGCGGCCGGCCTGCTCTACGCCATCCCGCCCGCGGTGATCTATTACGGTTTCCGCAAGAACATGGTCAGCGGGCTGACCTCGGGTGCGGTGAAGAGCTGACGACCGGCGTTTCGCCACGAAAGCCATGCCCGCCGCGTGGCGGGCATGGCGGGATTGCTCCGTCCCTCTCGCAATCCTGCCGAACAGGCGTCACATTGCAGGCGTTAGCCTGACGAAGACGATTTCCGGGAAAAGACGATGACCGCCTCCAAGCTCGACCAGCTCCGCGAAATGACCACCGTCGTCGCCGACACCGGCGACATCGAGGCCGTGCGCCGCCTGAAGCCGGTCGACTGCACGACCAACCCGACGCTGATCCTGAAGGCCGTCGAGACGCCCGCCTATGCCCATCTCGTCGAGGAGGCGATCGGCTGGGGCAAGAAGCAGGGTGGGAGCGAGAAGGCGGTTCACGCCGTCTGCGATCGCCTTGCCGTCAGTTTCGGCGCGGAGCTGGCCAGGATCGTTCCCGGCCGCGTCTCGACCGAGGTCGATGCCGACCTGTCCTTCGACACGGAAGCGACCGTCGGGAAGGCCCGCGCCATCATCGCCGCCTACAAGGAGCGCGGCGTCGGCAAGGATCGCATCCTCATCAAGGTCGCCTCGACCTGGGAGGGCCTGCAGGCCGCCAAGGTTCTGCAGGGAGAGGGGATCGACTGCAATCTGACCCTGCTCTTCGCGCTGCCGCAGGCGGTTGCGGCAGCCGAGGCGAATGCCTTCCTGATCTCGCCCTTCGTCGGCCGCATCCTCGACTGGCACGTCAAGGCCGGCGGCGGGCCCTACACCGCCGAGACCGATCCCGGCGTCGTCTCGGTCAAGAGCATCTATGCCTATTACAAGGCGTTCGGGATCAAGACGGTCGTGATGGGCGCCTCCTTCCGCAACACCGGCGAGATCGAAGCGTTGGCTGGCTGCGACCGCCTGACGATCGGCCCCGGCCTGCTCGATGAACTCGCCGCCGCGACCGGCGATTTGCCGCGTCGCCTGTCGCCGGCCTCGTCGCCGCAGGTCGGCTCGGGTTTCGACAAGCGGCTGGGCTTCGACGAGAAGGCCTTCCGCTTCGCGATGAACGAGGATGCCATGGCGACGGAGAAGCTGGCGGAGGGCATCCGCGGCTTCGTCAAGGACCTGCGCGGACTGCGCAAGCTCGTCGCTGCGAAGCTCGGCTGAGCCAGCGATGACGGGTCGGCGGATCGCCGTCGTCACGGGCGGCGCCAAGGGCATCGGTGCCGCCGTCGCCGAACGGCTGGAAGCGGATGGCCTGACGCCGGTGATCTGGGACATCATCCCGCCGCCGGCTGCAGGGCAGCGGCATCTCGCCTGCGACGTCTCGGACGAACGCTCGGTCGCGGAAGCCCTGGCGTCGACCGAGCGTGAGCATGGCCCGATCGCAGTCCTCGTCAACAATGCCGGCCTGACCGGTCCCTCGACGACCGTTGCCGAAACGCCGCTGGCGCAGTGGCAGAAGGTGCAGGCGATAAACCTCACCGGAACCTTCCTCTGCTCGCGGGCCGTAGCGGCGGCGATGCTGCCGCGTCGCTATGGCCGCATCGTCAACATCGCCTCGCTAGCCGGCAAGGAAGGCACGCCGACGCTTGCCGCCTACAGCGCTGCGAAGGCCGGCGTCATCGCCTTCACCAAGGCCCATGGCAAGGAGCTCGCCGGCACGGGCGTTCTCGTCAACGCCGTCGCGCCCGCCGCGATCGAGACCGACCTGCTCCAGCAAATGAGTGCTGAAACGGTCGCGACGATGATCGCCAAAAGTCCGCTCAGGCGTCTGGGTACCGTCACCGAGTTGGCCGAGCTGGTGGCATGGCTCGCAAGCGAGCGCTGCAGCTTCTCGACGGGCGCGGTCTTCGACCTGTCGGGCGGTCGCGCCACCTACTGACCCGCGGCTTGCGGCAGATCATTGACGCAACCGCTGCGCGGGTTTCTCATGCAGACTGTCGAATGAGGCGGC
>NZ_JBIWYK010000112.1:0-8033 GCF_044752385.1 Allobosea sp. CER48
GCATCGTCATAGCGCAAGGTCGATGGCAGGTCGACGCCCGCGATCCGGGCAAGCCATCTGCTGCGCACTGCGTCCGAGGCAAAGGCGCCATGCAGATAGCTCCCGACGACGCGCCCGTCGGGGCTGGCGGCGCCTTCGGCCCGGTCTCCGACGTGGAACGGGGCGCGGGCCGTATCGCCGCCAGCGGTCCGGCCGAGATGAATTTCGTAGGCCCTCCCGCGCGCGGCGCCGGCGGAGTCGCTGAAATCGACCTCGCGCACGGTCTTGTCGGCGTCCAAGCTGGTTTCGACGTCGAGCAGGCCGAGACCGGGGGCCTCACCGGCGGGACCTTCCAGTCCGAGCGGGTCGCGCACCACGCGCCCGAGCATCTGGTAACCGCCGCAAAGGCCGAGGACATGCCCGCCGCGGCGGCGATGGGCGAGAATGTCGATGTCCCAGCCTTCGTGCCGCAATGCCGCAAGGTCGCGCAGCGTCGTCTTCGAGCCTGGCAGGATGACGAGATCGGCATCGCCCGGCAGCGGTCGCCCGGGGCCGATCATCTCGAGGTCGACATTCTCCTCGAGCTTGAGCGGATCGAGATCGTCGAAATTGGCGATGCCGGGGAGCACCGGCACCGCGATTCGGAGGCGCGCGCCGGGCCTGCGCCCCGACCGGATGTCGAGCCCGTCCTCTGCCGGCAGGCGCGACGCAGACGCAAACCAGGGAACGACGCCGAGCGAGGGCCAGCCGGTCGCTGCTGCGATCGTGGCCAGCCCGGGGCCGAACAGCCCGACATCGCCGCGGAAACGGTTGATCGCGAAGGCGCGGATCATCGCCCGGTCCGCAGGGTCGAGCACGGCATGGGTGCCGACGAGGCTCGCGATCACGCCGCCCCGGTCGATATCGCCAATGAGCACGGCCGGGACGTCGGCGGCGCGGGCGAAGCCGAGATTGGCGATGTCCCGCGCCCGCAGATTGGTTTCGGCGGGAGAGCCCGCGCCCTCGACGATGACCAGGTCCGCCTCTCTCCCGAGGCGTTCGAAGCTTTCGAGCACGCGCGGCAGGAAATCGCCGCGCCGCGCGAAATCCCGCGATGTCAGCCGGCCGGCGACGCGGCCCTGCAGGATGATCTGGCTGCCCTGCTCGCCCTCGGGCTTGAGCAGGACCGGGTTCATGTCGGGATGCGGATCGACGCGGGCCGCCCGTGCCTGCAGCGCCTGGGCGCGGCCGATTTCGCCGCCGGCTGTCGCCGCGGCATTGTTGGACATGTTCTGTGGCTTGAAGGGGCGCACCCGCAGCCCGCGATTCGCGAAGAGCCGGCACAGGCCGGCCACGAGCAGCGACTTGCCGACATTGGAGCCGGTGCCGAGGATCATGATGGCAGGGGTCGCGCAGGACATTGGCCTGCTTAGCCCGGTTATCGGCTGCACGGAAAGCCGTCGGCGGGCAATCTTCCTGCAAGGCAGGTACCGGAACCATGAGGAGCCGGCGCCAAAGCGCCACGGTCCGGGAGCGCCGGGAGGAATCGCCTTCCTGACATGGTTCGCCGGTCCACCGCGGTAGCTTGCTACGCCAAAGGGGCGAAGTCGCAGCAAGTTCCCGCCGAGGACCGGCTGAAAGCCAATAGATACTGATTGATGACGAATGTCAACATTCATCAGTCGGCATATTTCGCTCCTCTGATTTCCACCGCCGTCAGCGCCCGGGACGCAACCGCGCCAGGCGGCGCATGCCTCCCTACCGATGCGGCTCGCCCGCATCGGAAAGGCCAAGAAAAGGCGTTTCCCCTTTCAGGCCCGATGCTCTAATCCGGATTGCGTCCCTGCACCTGCCGGCCATAGCGATGAATCCGATCTTCTCCGCTCTTCCGACCACCGTCTTCGAGGCGATGTCACAGCTCGCGCGCGAAACCGGCGCGGTGAATCTCGGCCAAGGCTTTCCGGACGATCCCGGCCCGGAGGACGTGCGGCGCAAGGCCGCGGATGCGGTCATGGACGGCTGGAATCAGTATCCGCCGATGATGGGCCTGCCGGAGTTGCGGCAGGCCGTCGCCGCGCACTACAAGCACTGGCAGGGGCTTGATCTCGATCCCGCCAGCGAGGTGATGGTCACATCCGGCGCGACCGAGGCGATCGCCGGTGCGCTGATGGCCCTGGTGACGCCCGGCGACGAGGTCGTGCTGTTCGAGCCGATGTACGACGCCTATCTGCCGCTGGTGCGTCGGGCAGGCGGCATCCCGAAATTCGTGACGCTGACGCCGCCGCATTTCGGCTTGACCGAAGAGGCGCTGGCGAAGGCTTTCTCTCCGAAGACCAGGGTCGTCCTGTTCAACAACCCGCTCAATCCGACGGCGACGATCTTCAGCCGGGCCGATCTCGATCTCCTTGCCGATTTCTGCGTCCGCCACGATGCGATCGCGATCTGCGACGAGGTCTGGGAGCATGTCGTCTTCGACGGGCACCGCCACGCCTCCGTGCTCGGCCGCCCCGATATGCGCGAGCGCACGGTCAAGATCTCCTCGGCCGGCAAGATCTTCTCGCTGACCGGGTGGAAGGTCGGGCTCGTCATGGCCGCGCCCGCGATCATGCGCGTGCTGGCCAAGGCGCATCAGTACATCACCTTCACCACGCCGCCGAACCTGCAGGCCGCCGTCGCCTACGGTCTCGGCAAGGATGACGACTACTTCGATGGCATGCGCGCCGATTTCCAGCGCTCGCGCGACCGTTTCGCCTCAGGGCTGCGCGATCTCGGCTTTTCGGTGCTGCCGAGCGCCGGGACTTACTTCCTCAATGTCGACATTGCGCCGCTCGGCGAGAGCGACGATGCGGATTTCTGCCGGCGCCTGGCGACGGAGACCGGAGTGGCGGCGATTCCCGTCAGCGCCTTCTATGCCGAGGGTGCGGTGAAGAACGTCGTCCGCTTCTGCTTCGCCAAGCGGGATGCGACGCTTGATGCGGCGCTGGAGAGGTTGGCGACACGCCACGCACGCTGAAGCTGGTTCAGCCGCCGATCAGCCTGGTCGCCGTCTCGCCGGCTGCGACGAGCCGCTTCTGCAGATCGGCGGCGAGCGCCTCGCCGGCGGCCGAGCGGCGCGCCGTCTCGGTTGCGGTCATCAGCTGAGCCAGCGCCTTCTGGGCCAGGTCTTTGTCCTTGTTGCGCCGCGCCAGCTGCAGCATGGCCTCGGCCTGATTGGCCAGGCTGCGTGCCCAGAGCAGCGGATGGCCGTCCTGCCGGCGCTCCTCCATCGCCAAGGCGAAGGCCGCGATCGCTTCTTCGAGCACGACGGGTTCGCTGTAGCGCTCGCCCATCGCCGCGAGCACTCTGCCCATCTGGTCCTGCAGTTCCGCCCAGCGTAGCGGATCGCGCGTGCGCTCCGTCGCCATTGATACGCGATTGAGGCCGTTGAAGGCTCGCTCCAGCAGGGACAGGTCGCTCCGCCGCCGGCCGAGCGTGGCCCGTGCGCGCGAGATCATGTGCTCGGCCTCGAGCCACCGCGGTTCGTCATCGGCGCGGTTCCAGGTCGCGAGGACGCCGGCATAGGTGGCGATCGCCTCTTCGAGCAACTCGTCGTCCTTCTGCGCGATTCCGAGCGTCACGGCGAGCCGGCCGATGCGCAGCTTCAGGGCGCGCCATAGCGGCAGCGACTCTTCGCGGCCGAGATACTCGATGCCCGAGCGGCAATGCTCGAGCGCCGCAACGACCAGCTTGGCGTCGCCGGTGAGGGCGGCGAGACCTTCGAGCGCCGAAGCCAAGGCCTCCTGGGCGCCGGCGAAGGCGACGGTGTCGGCCAGGCTGTCCAGCCCTTCGATCAGGCGGCGCAAGGCGGCGATGGCGGCATCGTAGCCGTCGCGGCCGCCGAAATCCTCGCTGATGCGCGCGAGCGCCTTCGCCTGGTTGAGCGCCGCGGCCCGGCTGAGATCGATATTGGCGAGACCGATCAGCGCGGAAGCCTCGCCGTAGCGAGCGGCGGCTTCGCGATAGCCGTCGGAGGTCGTGCGCAGGAAGCTGAGCGCTGCGCGGTCCGCCCGGTTCTCGCCGATCAGCAGCCGCCGTTCGAGCGGCAATGTCGAGAGGTCGGTCGAGCCTCCGATGGCACGAAGCTCGGCCTGCGCAAGGGCCTTGTCGGCCTCGGCAAGGCGACCGGCGGCCATGCCCCCGGCTGCCTCACCACGCAGGCGGAGAATGTCCGCGTCGCCGAGCGGCGTCGCGAGGCGTTGGGCCAAGGTGCGAAAATCGCCCGCCTTGCGATCAAGCAGGGCCTCGGTCGGCGCGGCCGCGCCGGGGTGGCGCAACCAGTCCGCGATCATCGCCGCCAGCGCCACCGGCGGCAAAGCGTGGCGTCCGGCGACGCGTGCCAGAAGCGGGGCGATCTGGTCGGACTGGCTGATGGTCGCCTCCCGCTTCCGGCTTGGCTGGGGGCTTACTTCGCGGCGATGACCGCGATCTCGACCGTGAACTGCGGCGCGGCCAGCTTGGCCTCGACCGTGGCGCGGCCCGGGGTCTGGCCGGCGACGACCCACTTGTCCCAGACGGCGTTCATCTCGGCGAAGGTCGACATGTCCGACAGCCAGATGTTGACCATCAGCAGCTTCGACTTGTCGGTGCCGGCCTCGGCCAGGAGCCCGTCGATGATGCCGAGGATGTCGGCGGTCTGCTCGCCGACGCTCTTGCCGGCCGCCTTGTCCGCGACCTGGCCGGCCAGATAGACGGTGTCGCCGTGCACGACGGCCTTGGACATGCGCGGGCCGACGCCGATACGCTGAATGCTCATAGTCAAATCTCCTTGAACGGACGCTTTCGCTGGTAGCCCGCCCTGCCCGGTTTCGCAAATCATATGCTGTTCCGCCTGGAAGCCGCGCAGCGCTTTTCGGAAGCGTCCTCAATGGCGGAGCAAGCGTTTCAGGCGAGCCCGGCCCACCCGGCCCAGAGCGCGGCGTAGCGCCCGGCCTTGCCGACGAGCACCAGTATCACGAAGCGTCCGAGCGGGTAGTTCAGCGTGCCTGCGACGAAGGTCAGCGGGTCGCCGACGATGGGCAGCCAGGCCAGCAGCAGGGACGGCCAGCCGAAGCGGGCAAAAAAGGCCTGCGCCTGGGCCAGACGTTTCGGATCGGGCCGCAGCCGCGCCGGCAGCTTCTCGACGCCGTGGCGCGCGATCAGCCGGCCGAGCCACCAGTTGAGGATCGAGCCGGCGGTATTCGCCAGGCTCGCGGTCAGGAACAGCGCGAGCGGATCCGCGCTCCTGGTGGCGAGAAGGCCGACGAAGACCGCCTCCGACTGTGCGGGCAGCAAGGTCGCGGCAAGGAACGCCGCGCCCGCCATGGCGGCAAGGGAGGAGAGATCGAGCATCAGTGCAGCATCGCGGCCAGCGCCTTGACGGTGTTGGCGTTGCGCAGCGTGCCGATACCCAGCTTTCTGGTCGTCAGATGCGAGAGCAGCTTCGCCTCGCTTGGCTCGCCTGCGAAATCGATCCAGAGATCGCCATCCGTCAGCACCAGCCGCATATCGGGCGTGGCGATCGAGCGCAGCATGGACAAGGTGTCCGGGCCGAGCGGCTGTCGCATGACGCGGATGCCGACGGCGTCGCCACTCCCCTCCGGAAACGGATTCCGGGCGGCGAGCTGCCGCCAGCCCTGTGCCGTCCGCAGGATGATGTCGACATGCTTGCCGAAACGGCATTCGAAGGCGGCTTCCAGCCGGCCCTCGATGTCGGCGAGGGGCGCCTCCTCGCCTTCGAAGACCAGGTTGCCGGTGGAGACCCAGGTTCGCGGATTGCCGAAACCGAGCGCTGCTGCCATGGCCTTCAGATCGGCCATCACCACGCGCTTGCCGGGGCCGAGCACGATCGAGTGCAGGAGCGCGACATAGGTCGTCATCGCAGGCTTTTCCTGCGCTACAGCCGGCGCAGGGCGACCTGCTGGATGCGGTGGCTCGCGCCCTTGGTCAGGATCAGGCTGGCGCGCTGGCGCGTCGGCAGGATGTTTTCCTGCAGGTTCGGCAGGTTGATGCCCGTCCAGAGCTTCTCGGCGATGGCGAGCGCCTCCTCCTCGCCGATCTCCGCATATTTGCGGAAGAAGGAGCGCGGATCGCGGAAGGCCGTCTGGCGCAGCGTCATGAAGCGATTGACGTACCAGCGATGCAGGTCGTGCTCGTCGGCGTCGAGATAGACCGAGAAGTCGAAATAGTCCGAGACGAAGGGAATGGCGGTGCCGTCCTTCGGCATCCGGTTCGGCTGCAGGACATTGAGCCCTTCGAGGATCAGGATATCTGGCCGTTCGACCGTCACCGTCTCGCCCGGCACGACGTCATAGACGAGATGCGAATACATCGGAGCCGTCACCTGCGGCTTGCCTGCCTTGACGTCGGAGAGGAAGCGCAGGATCGCGGCGCCGTCATAGCTTTCGGGAAAGCCCTTCCGCTGCATCAGGCCGCGCCGTTCGAGCTCGGCATTCGGCAGGAGGAAGCCGTCGGTGGTGACGAGCTCGACCTTCGGCGTGTTCGGCCAGCGCGAAAGCAGCGCCTTCAGTACGCGGGCCGTGGTCGATTTGCCGACCGCGACCGAGCCGGCGACCCCGATGACATAGGGCACCTTGACCTCGGCCTCGGCCATCAGGAAGCGCTGCGTCGCCTTGAACAGCCCCTGCGTCGCCGCGACATAGAGAGAGAGCAGGCGCGACAGCGGCAGGTAGATCGCGACGATCTCGTCGAGCGAGATCGGGTCGTTGATCGACTGCAGTTTGGTCAGGTCGTCGACCGAGAGCGTCAGCGGGGCGTCGGCGCGCAGATGCGCCCATTCGTCCCGCGAGAACAGGCGGTAGGGCGAGACCAGTTCGCGTTCGGGCGGAGTGGTGATGAGGTGCTGGTCCATGACGCGACCCGCAATCCAGGCTTCGAGGTTCAACGCGGGTCCATCCTCGCGATACTCAACGGGGCCGGGCCGCCTTTTCCGCCAGTCCGGAGCGGGCGGTGCGGGCCTCAAGCTGGCTCAAGACGTCCCGCAATGCAACATCGCGGGCCTTGAGCACGACCAAAAGATGATAGAGCACATCGGCGCTCTCGGCGATCAGTTCGGCGCGATCGCCCTTGACGGCTGCGATGACGGCTTCGACCGCCTCCTCGCCGAACTTCTTGGCGGCGCGTTCCGGCCCGGCAGCCAGGAGCTTCGCGGTCCAGGATTCCTCGGGCGAGGCGCCGGCGCGTTCGGCGATGCGGTCTTCGAGATCGGAGAGGGTGAACCCGGCCATCAGTCCAGCCTCATCCTCAGGCCGGCTTCCGCCATATGGGCCTTGGCCTGCTGGATCGTATAGGTGCCGAAATGGAAGATAGAGGCGGCAAGCACCGCCGAGGCGTGGCCCTTGCTGACGCCTGCGACGAGGTCGTCGAGGTCGCCGACACCGCCCGAGGCGATGACCGGGACCGAGACCGCGTCCGCGATCGCGCAGGTCAGGCCGAGATCGTAGCCGGACCTGGTGCCGTCCTTGTCCATCGAGGTGACCAGCAATTCGCCCGCGCCCAGCGAGACGACCTCGCGCGCGAAGGCGACGGCCTCGATGCCGGTCGCATTGCGCCCGCCATGGGTGAAGATCTCCCAGCGCCCGGGCGAGACCTGCTTCGCGTCGATGGCGACGACGATGCACTGGTCGCCGAACTTCTCGGCCGCTTCCTTGACGAACTGGCGGTTGGTGACGGCGGCGGTGTTGATCGAGACCTTGTCGGCGCCGGCGAGCAGCAGCGCGCGGATATCCTCGACCTTGCGCACGCCGCCTCCGACGGTGAGCGGCATGAAGCAGGCTTCGGCCGTGCGCGTCACCACGTCGAACAGGATGCCACGGTCTTCATGGCTGGCGGTGATGTCGAGAAAGCAGAGCTCGTCGGCGCCCGCCGCGTCATAGGCCTTGGCGGCCTCGACCGGATCGCCGGCATCGACGAGGTCGACGAACTTCACGCCCTTGACGACGCGGCCGTCCTTGACGTCGAGGCAGGGGATGATGCGGGTTTTCAGGGTCATCGGCAGCAAGGAACTCGTGCGAGGGACCGATTGATAACGAAGGGCAAGC
>NZ_JBIWYK010000113.1:0-7943 GCF_044752385.1 Allobosea sp. CER48
GCCCGCACTGATCTTCAGCTCCCGCTGGCTGCAGCTGCCGCTCTATATCGGCCTCATCGTGGCGCAGTGCGTCTATGTCTTCCTGTTCCTGAAGGAACTCTGGCACCTCGTCACCCACGCCTTCGACTTCAGCGAGCAGCAGATCATGCTCGTCGTCCTCGGGCTGATCGACGTGGTCATGATCTCGAACCTGCTGATCATGGTGATCGTCGGCGGCTACGAGACGTTCGTTTCCCGCCTGCGGCTCGAAGGGCATCCGGACCAGCCGGAGTGGCTGAGCCACGTCAATGCCAGCGTGCTGAAGATCAAGCTCGCCATGGCGATCATCGGCATCTCGTCGATCCATCTGCTGCGGACCTTCATCGAGGCCGGCAATATCGGCATCGCAGGCAAGACGGCGAACTACACCGAGGCCGGGGTCCTGCTGCAGACGCTGATCCACGTCGTCTTCATCCTGTCAGCCATCGGCATCGCCTGGGTCGACAAGATGACGGCTGCGCCGGGCAAGGCGCACTGACCAGGACGCCGAAACAGAAACGCCCCGCCGAGCAGGCGGGGCGTTTTGCGTCCGACGCCGTATGCTGAGCTACTGTCCGCGGCCGGTCCGGGCGGCGAAGCGGATGGCTTCCTCGGCCGCGCGGAACAGGGCCTTGGCCTTGTTGATGCACTCCTCCTGCTCGGAAGCGGGATTCGAATCGTAGACGATGCCGGCGCCGGCCTGGACATGCATGCGCCCGTCCTTGACCACCGCCGTGCGCAGCACGATGCAGGTATCCATCTCGCCATTGGCGCCGAAATAGCCGATGCAGCCGCCATAGGCGCCGCGCGCGTCGTGCTCGAGCTCGTCGATGATCTCCATCGCCCGCACCTTGGGCGCACCCGACACCGTCCCCGCCGGAAAACCTGCAATCAGCGCCGAGAGCGCGTCATGCCTGGAATCGATCGTACCCTCGACATTCGAGACGATGTGCATCACCTGGCTGTAGCGCTCGATAAAGAAGGAATCGGTCACCTTCACCGTTCCGATCTCCGCGACGCGGCCGACATCGTTGCGGCCGAGATCGAGCAGCATCAGATGCTCGGCGCGCTCCTTGGGATCGGCCAGCAGCTCCTCGGCGAGGGCGTTGTCCTCGGCCTCGGTCGCGCCGCGGCGGCGCGTGCCGGCGATCGGTCGGATCGTGACGGTGTCATCGCGCAGCCTGACGAGGATCTCCGGGCTCGAGCAGACGATCTGGAAATCGCCGAAATCGAGATAGCAGAGGAACGGCGCCGGGTTGACCCGCCGCAGGGCCCGGTAGAGCGCGAAGGGCGGCAGCGCGAAGGGCGCCTCGAACCGCTGCGACAACACGACCTGGAAGATGTCGCCGGCGCGGATGTACTCCTTGGCCCTGGCGACCATCTCATGAAACTCGGCCTCGCTGGTGTTCGAGGTCGTCGCCGGCACGGGGAGGTTGGCGATGTCGATCTCGGCCTCGGCGGGCAGGGGCCCCTCCAGCGCCAGCACGATCGCCTCCAGCCGCTCCTGGGCCCGCTCATAGGCATGGCGGGCGGCGACGCCCGGCATATGGCGCACGGGCGTCACGACGTGGATCTCGTCGCGGACTGAATCGAACACCACCATCAGCGTCGGCCGGGTCAGGATGGCGTCGGGCACGCCGGTGCCGGAGTCCTTGGCGTCCGGGAGCCGTTCCATCAGGCGGACCATGTCGTAGCCGAGATATCCGAAGACGCCGGCCGCCATCGGCGGCAGGCCCTCGGCCTCGGGGATCGCGCTTTCCTCGAGCAACGCCCGCAGGCTCTCGAAGGCCGGGCGCGGATCGGTGAGGAAGCTGTCGCCCAGCGCCGTCCGGCAGAGCGACGCCTCGCCCTTGTGGCAACGCCAGATCAGATCCGGCTCCAGCCCGATCATCGAATAGCGGCCGCGTACGGCGCCGCCTTCGACCGATTCCAGCAGGAAGGCCGGGCCCGAGGTGGCGTGGCGCAACTTCAGGAAGGCCGCGACCGGCGTTTCGCAATCGCCGACCAGAACCTGCCGCAGGAGCTGCGGGGCGCCCGTCTCGTAGATCTGCGCGAAGCGCTCGAACTCCAGGAGGGGCTGCATCGTCAATTCTGCGCTCCGCTCGTGGCGTTGCGGAAAGCCGCCTCGTTGATGCTGACGCCGAGTTCGGTCTGCCGCTTGGCGACATATTGCAGCAGGATGTCCTCGCTGACGCTGGACGAGAGCAGCCGCTCGAAATTGCCCGCTTCCTGGGTGGTGCGGACATAGGGAGGGACGGTCGCCGAATCGACCTTGAACAGGATGCGCTGGCCATCCGTGCCGGCGGCGGAGCCGCTCTTGCCGACGACGGTGCCGAAGATCTGGCTGACCACGGTGGCCGGCAGCTCCGGGCGCTGGTCCTGGCGGCCGATATCGGCGGCGGTCTCGATGGTGAGGCCGGCCGAAGCCGCGACGACGTCGAATGTCTCGCCCTTGTCGAGGCGCTCGGCCAGTTCGCGCGCCTTCGCCGCGAGCCTGGTCGCCGTCTCGTCGGCGCGCCACTGCTTCTCCACCTCGGCCTTCACCTCGTCGAAGCTGCGCTCGCGCGCCGGGTCGATCTTGGTGACGTCGAACCAGACATAGCCGGTGTCGCGCGGAAGGCGGATGGCCTCGTTATCGACGCCGATGTCGGAGCGGAAGATCGCCTGCAGGGTCGGGTCGCCGCCCGGCAGGGCTTCTTCCTGCGAGCCGTCCGGCCTGGCGAGCGTGGCGTTCATCGGGCCGGCGTTGCGCAGCTTCAGGTTGAACTCCCTGGCGATCTCCGCGAGCGGCTTGGCCGAGGCGCGCTGATCCTCGATCTTGTCGTGCAGCTCGGTGATCTGCCCGGCCGCACGACTGGTCGCGATCTCCTGCTTGAGCTCGGCCGCGACCTCCTCGAGGGGGCGCACATGCGCGGTGTCGACCTTGGTGACGCGCAGCAGGACCGTGCCGAAGGCGCTGGTGACCGGCGCGCTGACGCCTTCCTGGTCCAGGGCGAAGGCGGCCTCGCGCACGGCCGGGTCGAAGACCTGGTCGCGGGTGAAGGTGCCGAGCGTGAGGTCGTTGAAGGCGACGTTTCGTTCCGTCGCGATCTCGTCGAAGGTCTCGCCGCCGTCGATCTTGGCCTTGGCGGCCTGGGCTTCCTCGACATTCGGGAAGGCGATCTGCTGGATCGTGCGCGTCTCGGCGGTGGTGAAGCGCTGCGCCTTCACGGCCTCGTAGCGCGCCTTGACCTCGTCATCGGTGACCTTCGAGGGATCGGCGATCGTCGCGGCCGAGATCGCGAGAATGTCGGCGGTGCGATATTCCGGCGCGCGGAAGGCGGCCTTGCGGTCGTTGAAGAAGGTCTTGAGCTGATCTTCTGTCGGTGCGGCGATCTCGCCGGCCGCACTCGCAGGCATCCGGGCGAAGGTAACGGCACGCTTCTCGTTGCGCAGGCGGCTGCCGAGTTCCTGCAGCGCGAGCGGGGCAGTGAGGCCGCCGACCAGCATCTCGGAGAGCTGCTGGCGCAGGATGGTCGAGCGCTGAAGCGCAACATAGGTCTGCTCGGTGTAGCCGTTCGAGCGCAGCAGCTCGTTGAAGCGTGCCGACGAGAACTGGCCGGCGGCGTCGCGGAAGACCGGGTCGTCGAAGATCAGGTTGCGGATCGTCTCGTCGGAGACGGCAAGCCGCATGCCCTTCGCCGTCTGGTCGAGCGTCGCCTCGGTCAGCAGGCGGGAGAGGACCTGCCGATCGAGGCCGAGCGCGCGGGCCATCTCGGGCGAGATCTGGCGACGCTGCTGGCGGATCAGGTTCTGCAGGTCGTTCTGGTAGGCCGCGCGCATCTGCTCGATGCTGATCTCGGTCTTGCCGACCTTCGCCACCTCGTTGCGGCCATAGCCGCGGAAGATGTCGCCGACGCCCCAGATCGCGAAGGCGAGGATCAGGACGCCGAACAGGACACTGATGACGAGCTTGCCGAGCAAACCCTGACTCGCCTTGCGGATGCCCTGCATCATCATGGAAGCTGTCTTTCCCTGAACCTGTTCGTGGCGCGGGAGCGTGCCCGTGCGCGTATTAGTCGGCGCTGCTTATAGGAACCGGCGGCGAAAGCCGCAATCGTCGTGGCGGGCTCCGGACGCGAGGTCGCATGTGATTGCGGCGGCGGGCGGGCGTTGCTAGAGCCCAGATACTGAATTTTCGGAGGAACGACGTGACGCGAAGCATCAGGCCGCTGGTAGCCGGCAACTGGAAGATGAACGGCCTCAAGGCCGATATCGCCATCGCAGCCGAAGTGGCCAAGGGCTACGACACCGTGCTGAAGCAGGGCGTCGATCTCGCCATCTGCCCGCCGGCGACCCTCCTGTTCACGACCTCGGCAGCGCTCATCGGCGCGCGCATCGCCACCGGCGGGCAGGATTGCAGCACCCAGAATTCCGGCGCTTTCACGGGCGAAGTCTCGGCCGCAATGCTCGCCGATGCGGGCGCGAACTTCTGCATCGTGGGCCATTCCGAGCGCCGCACGCTTCATGGCGAGACCAATGCGACGGTGATGGCCAAGGCTGAAGCGGCGCAGAAGGCGTTGCTGGTGCCGATCGTCTGCGTCGGCGAAACGCGCGAGGAGCGCGAGGCCGGGAAGGCGCTCGCCGTCGTCAAGAAGCAGCTGCGTGGTTCGATCCCCGATGGCGCGACGGCGGCGACGCTGGTGGTCGCCTATGAGCCGGTCTGGGCGATCGGCACGGGGTTGACGCCGACCGCCGCCGACGTGGCCGAGGTCCATGAGGCGATCCGAGCCGAGCTCGGCCGCCTGCTCGGCAAGGCAGCTGCGGCGGGCGTCCGGCTGCTCTATGGCGGCTCGGTCAAGCCGTCGAACGCCTCCGAGCTGATGAATGTCGCGAATGTCGACGGGGCCCTCGTCGGTGGAGCGAGCCTCAAGGCCGACGAGTTCCTGGCGATCGCCCGCGCCTGTAACGGCTGACGGGCGCGCCATGCCGCCCGCATGTGAAAGGGCGGCATGCGGGGGTGGCGCTGCCGGCGTGCGCATGTTATGTGCGCCGCCGAATTCGCCTCGACCTTCGAGGAGGAGCGGGCAGCCCTTGCCGGCGGCTCGCGCCATGTCCATTTCGTGAGACCATGCAGAACGTTCTCATCGTCATCCACCTCATCATCGTCGTCGCGCTTGTCGGCGTCGTGCTGCTGCAACGCTCGGAAGGCGGCGGCCTCGGCATGGGCTCCGGCGGCGGCGGTGGCGTCGGCGGCTTCATGACCGGCCGTGGCCAGGCCAACGCCCTGACCCGAGCGACGGCGATTCTTGCGGCTCTCTTCTTCCTGACGTCGATCGTTCTGGCCGTCATGGCCAACCGCGGCCGCGTCCAGCGTTCGATCATCGACGGCGCTCCAGCGACGACCGCCCCTGCGGTTCCCGGCGCGCCGGCGGCTCCGAGCGCCCCGAATGCCGGCGGCGTGCTCGACCAGCTTCGCCAGATGCAGAACCAAAGCCAGGGCGGCGCGCAGCCGCCGACGCCGCCAGCGGCGCCGCAGCAGTAGGCAGGGCAGGGCCGGGAAACCGGCCCTTCTCTTTTGACGTGGGAGAGGCCGGGCGACCGGCCTTCTCTTTTGTGGACAAGCGCTCAGGGCAAGGCGGGACTGCACTGAACGCGCTTAGCGAATCGAACCCGTGGCAGTAGAGGTGAACTCCCATGACGCGGTATGTTTTCATCACCGGCGGCGTGGTGTCCTCGCTTGGCAAAGGCCTGGCGGCGGCGGCTCTCGCAGCCCTTCTCCAGGCGCGCGGCTACAAGGTCCGCCTGCGCAAGCTCGATCCCTACCTCAACGTCGATCCGGGCACGATGAGCCCGTATCAGCACGGCGAAGTCTTCGTCACCGACGATGGCGCCGAGACCGATCTCGACCTTGGGCACTACGAGCGTTTCACCGGCCGCCCCTGCAACAAGGGCGACAACATCACCACCGGCCGCATCTACATGGACATCCTGACCAAGGAGCGCCGGGGTGACTATCTCGGCGCCACCATTCAGGTCGTCCCGCATGTGACGAACGCCATCAAGGAATTTATCCTCGACGGCAACGACGGCTATGATTTCACGCTGGTCGAGATCGGCGGCACGGTCGGCGACATCGAGAGCCTGCCGTTCCTCGAGGCCATCCGCCAGACCAACCAGCAGTTGCCGCGCGGGCAGTGCATCTTCGTCCACCTGACGCTGCTGCCTTACATCCCGACCGCCGGCGAGCTGAAGACCAAGCCGACCCAGCACTCGGTCGCCGAGCTGCGCTCGATCGGCATCCAGCCCGACATCCTGCTCTGCCGCACCGACCGCGAGATCCCGCGCGAGGAGCGCCGCAAGCTCGCGCTGTTCTGCAATGTCCGCGAGACTGCAGTGATCGAGGCCCGTGACGTCGCCTCGATCTACGACGTGCCGCTCTCCTACCATGCCGAGGGGCTCGACAACGAGGTTCTCGCCGCCTTCGGCCTCGACGCCTCGACGGAGCCGGACGTCTCGAACTGGAAGCGCATCTCCGAGCGCGTGAAGAACCCGGAGGGCGAGGTCACCATCGCCGTCGTCGGCAAGTACACCGGCATGAAGGACGCCTATAAGTCCCTCATCGAGGCGCTGACCCATGGCGGCATCGCCAACAACGTCAAGGTGAATCTCGACTGGATCGAATCGGAGGTGTTCGAGAAGGAAGACCCGGCGCCTTTCCTCGAGCACGTCCACGGCATCCTCGTCCCGGGCGGCTTCGGCCATCGCGGCGCCGAGGGCAAGATCAAGGCGGCGACCTTCGCCCGTAATCGCAAGGTGCCGTATTTCGGCATCTGCTTCGGCATGCAGATGGCCGTGATCGAGGCCGCACGCTCGCTTGCCGGCATCGAGGACGCCAATTCGACCGAGTTCGGCCCGACGCAGGAGCCGGTCGTGGGCCTGATGACCGAATGGATGCGCGGCAACGAGCTGGAGCAGCGCGCCGCCGACGGCAACCTGGGCGGCACCATGCGCCTTGGGGCCTATGCCTCGACGCTGGCGGAGGGATCGAAGATCGCCGAAATCTACGGCTCCACCGAGATCTCCGAGCGACATCGCCACCGCTACGAGGTGAATATGGGCTATCGCGAGCAGCTCGAGGCGAAGGGCATGCGCTTCGCCGGCCTGTCGCCGGACGGCCTGCTGCCGGAGACGGTCGAATACCCCGACCATCCCTGGTTCATCGGCGTGCAGTATCACCCCGAGCTGAAGTCGCGCCCGTTCGAGCCGCACCCGCTCTTCGCCAGCTTCATCGAAGCAGCGAAGGCGCAGAGCCGCCTGGTCTGATCCTGCCTCTGGCGCCGGCCGGTCGCTGACGTATAGTGCAGCGATTGCGTCGGCTGGGGCAGGGCGACATGACGATCTCGATGGCGGGCCTGCCCGCCTTCCTCCTCTACTTCGTCGTTGGCGTCGCGTTGATCGCGGCCTTTGCCGTGATCTATCTGCGGCTCACGGCCCATGACGAGATCGCGCTGATTCGGGCCGGAAATCTTGCGGCCGCGGTCGCGCTGGGCGGCAATCTCGTCGGCTTTGCCGTGCCGCTCGAAAAGGCGATCTCGCAGGCGAGCAGCATCCCAGACTGCGTGCTCTGGGCGGTCGCGGCAATGATCGTCCAGTTCGCGGCCTACGGGCTGGCGCGGCTGTTGATTCCGGAGCTGTCGCGCAAGATCGAGCAGGACAATCTGCCGGCCGCCGCCATGCTCGCGGTCATCGCGGTCATCTCCGGAACACTGGCTGCCGCCAGCATGACGGTGTGAGCTCGCGATGAAGCGCTCCTCGCAGATCGGTCTGGCTGCTGCAGGCGTCGTCCTCGTCGCGACGGTCTGGTCGATGACGGGCGAGGAAACGCAGGAAAACCTCGTCTACAACAATGTGAGCGAATGCCTGGCTGCGGCGCAACTCAGCGC
>NZ_JBIWYK010000114.1:0-7934 GCF_044752385.1 Allobosea sp. CER48
AGTGGCATTCCGAATAGCCGCGGACCCGTCACGTACGACGGCCCGGTAGCATGATCGCGCCGGAGGCCGCGACGACAAGGGCGAGGCCGAGCCAATCGGTCGGCGTCGGCCGTTCCCCCAGCAACAGAACCGAACCGAGCACGCCGACTGCCGGCACCATCAGCGTACCCAGACTGGCGATACCGACAGGCAGGCGCGCCACCACGGTGAACCAGAGGAAATACGCCACCGCCTGTGCGCCGACGATGTGGAAGCTCAGCGCCGCCACCACGCGCGGCGACAAGAGCTTCGGCACCGGCAGGCCTTCGAACGCGAGCATGCCGAAGCCGGCGACGAGTCCGCCGATCAGCAATTGCCAGGCGGCGATGGTCAGCGCCGGGGCCGAGATCGGCCAGCGCTTGGTCACGATCGTGCCCAGCGCCCAGCTTACCGCGGCGAGCAGCGCCAGCATCAGTCCGAAGGAAAGCTGCCCGGCCGCGATCAGCGGCAGGCCGAGGCAGAGCAGGCCCGCGATACCGAGGGCGAGCCCCGCCAGGCGGCGGCCGTCTAAGGCCTCGCCGAGGACGAGCCGAGCGAGCAGCGTCGCCCAGATCGGCATGGTGAAGGTCAGGATCGCGGCGCGCGAGGTCGGTGCTGCGAGCTGGGCGAAGGCGAGCAGCACGTTGAACGCGGCAATCGAGAGGAAGCCGGCAACGACCAGCCGCGGCCACTGCGCCTGCGGCACAGCCAGCGAAACACCGCGTGCCAGCGCAATCGCGACGAGGACAAGCCCGGCGAAGCTCATGCCGGCAGCGCGCAAAGTCCAGGGCGCGATCTCGGTCAGCGAGATCCGCACCGCCGGCCAGTTGAAGCCCCAGAGCAGACCGAGCAAGGGGACGAGCAGCAGCGCCTTGCCCGGCTTGCTCTCGCTCATCCCTCGATGCTTTCGAGCCCGCACCATTCGGCGACGAACAGCGCCATGGCACCGGTGATGCGCTTTACCGAAGCGAGGCTGACGCGCTCGTCGAAGGCGTGGATGTTCTCGCCCATCGGGCCGTAGCAGAGCGCCGGGATCTTGTCGTAGAGCGCATGCACGCGGGCATCGAGATAAGCCGCAGTCATGAAGCTCTTCAGCGGCTTGCCGAGCGCCGCCTCATGGGCGCGGCCGAGCACGGCTTCCGCCTCGCTGCCAGGCTCCAGCACATATCCCTCGGCCCAGAAGCCGTTGAAGGTCACCTTCGGCGGATTGTTCGCCAGGAAGGAATCGGCGCGCGCAGCTTCGCGGATGCAGTCCTCGATGCGCTGCGCCGTCTCCTTGGCGGTGACGCCGGGATAGAGACCGACGCGGCAATCGACGCGGCACCAGCAGGGCACCGACGAGGCCCAGTCACCGCCCTCGATCTTGCCGATGTTCAGGTTGATCGGATGCGGATCGTCCTCGAAATGCTCGCGGCCGGCCTTCTCGAGATTGAACTGCTCCTCGAGCTTGCGCAAAGCCGCGACGACGCGATAGGCGGCATCGATCGCATTGGCGCCGGTGCCCATCTCGCGGACATGGGCGGGGATGCCCCGCACCTCGAACTGGAACCAGAGCACGCCGGCATTGGCGCGCGCCAGCATCTCGTATTCCGGCTCGGGGATCAGCGCGGCATCGGCGCGATAGCCCCGCAGATGCGTCATCAGCGCGCCATTGCCGGTCGATTCCTCCTCGACGACCGATTCGACATAGACCGTCGCCGCCGGCTGCATGCCGATGCGGCGCAGCGCATCGAGGCAGAAGAGATTGGCGGCGGCGCCCGCCTTCATGTCGGCACTGCCGCGGCCATACATCCAGTCGCCCTCGATCACCGGATCGAAGGGCGCATGCTTCCATTGATCGGCGGGGCCGGCCGGAACGACGTCGACATGGGCCTGCAGGATCAGCGAGCGGCCCTTCTCCTCGCGGGGACGATGAATGCCGACGACGATCGGCGCTTCGGAATGCGTGTCCGAGAAGGGAGCGCCGCCGGGATGGGCGGCAATCGCTTCCCGGTCCATGGCGAAGCGATCCATGGTGAAGCCGCGCTGCTTCATCGCGCGGAAGATGAAATCCTGGACCGTGTGCTCCTGCCCGCGGGTCGAGGCGAAGCGGACAAGCTCCTGCGTATAGGCGACCTGCTCGTCGAAGCCCGCCTCGACGGCGGCGAGGATCTTTTCGCGAAGGGCGGCGTCGAGAGGCATGGGCAGGTCTCCTTTAGGCCAAATCCGTCATGCTCGGCCTTGTGCCGAGCATCCACGCCTTGCGACATGGGAGAAGAGAAAGGCGTGGTTGGTCGGGACAAGCCCCACCATGACGCGGCGCGCGGTTCGCCCCATTAGTGCCCGAAGCGTCCGCCGCCCGGCACCGCTGCCAGCAGTTGCCGCGTATACGCGTGCTGCGGGTCGGCAAAGATCGCCGCGGTCGGCCCGCTCTCGACGATGCGCCCGCGCTGCATCACGGCGATCCGATCGCAGATCTGCGCGGCGACGCGCAGGTCATGCGTGACGAAGAGGATCGCGAGGCCGAGCCGGCTCTGGATGTCCTTGATAAGCTTGAGGATCTGGGCCTGCACGGAGACGTCCAGCGCCGAGACCGCCTCGTCAGCGACCAGCACGTCGGGTTCGAGCGCCAGCGCGCGGGCGATACCGATGCGCTGGCGCTGGCCGCCGGAGAACTCATGCGGGTAGCGGTCGACGGCATTGGCGGAGAGGCCGACGAGTTCGAGCAGCTCCTTCGCCCGCGCCAGGGCCTCCTTGCGTGGTGTGCCATGGGCGACCGGGCCGTCCGAGACGATGCGGCCGACAGTCTGGCGCGGATTGAGCGAGGCGAATGGGTCCTGGAAAACCATCTGGATGCGCTTGCGCTGGCGACGCAGTTCGGTGGGCTTCAGTTCGGAGAGCACGAGGTCACCGAGCGCGATGCGGCCGCGATCGGGCTCGATCAGACGCAGGCAGCAGCGCCCGACCGTCGACTTGCCGGAGCCGGATTCGCCCACAAGCCCGAGCGTCTCGCCACGGACGAGCGCGAAGGAGATGTCCTCGGCCGCCTTGACCTCGCGCGCGACGCCGAAGAATGAGCGCTTGCGATAGGTCTTGCCGAGCCCCTCGACGCTGATCACGGGGGCGGTGTTCGGCAACGGCGGCAGCACCGCCGGGGTCAAGGAGGGCACCGCCGCGAGCAGCTTCCGGGTGTAGGGATGGGTGGGCGAACCGAGCACCTGATCGGCCGTGCCCTCCTCGACCAGCACGCCCTTCTCCAGCACCGCGATGCGATCCGCGATCTCGGCGACCACGCCCATGTCATGGGTGATGAAGAGCACGGCCGTGCCGCGGCGATGGCGGAGGTTGTCGATGAGCTTGAGGATCTGCGCCTGAGTGGTGACGTCGAGCGCGGTCGTAGGTTCGTCGGCAATCAGGAGCTTCGGTTCCAGCGCCAGCGCCATCGCGATCATCACGCGCTGGCGCTGGCCGCCGGAAAGCTCATGCGGATAGGCCTTGGCGAGGCGCGGCGGGTCGGGCAGGCCGACCTCGGTCAGGAGCTCGATCGCGCGGGCGCGGCGCGTCGCCTTGTCGTGCAGGCCATGGGCCTCGAAGGTCTCGACGATCTGGTCGGAGATGCGCATGACCGGGTTCAGCGAGGTCATCGGCTCCTGGAAGATCATGCCGACCTCGCGGCCGCGCACGCCCTGCATCCCCTGTTCGTCGAGGGCGAGAATGTCGCGACCCGCGAGCCTGATCGCTCCTGCGACCGGCTTCACCGCCTTGGGCAAGAGGCCCATCACGGCATGAGCGATCATCGACTTGCCCGAGCCGGACTCGCCGACGACGCAAAGTGTCTCGCCGGGCTGGATGGCGAGCGTGACGGTCTCGACGGCGTTCGGGCGGTCGGCCATCGCCGGAAGCGCCAGCGTCAGCCCTTTGATGAAGAGCGCGGGAGCGGTCATTCGCGCCCCCGGGCGAGACGCGGGTTCAGGGCATCGTTCAGCCCCTCGCCGGCGAGGTTGAGCGCGAGCACCGTCAGGAAGATCGCGAAGCCCGGGAAGAACGAGATCCACCAGGCGTCGAGCAGGCGTGTGCGGCCGGCGCCGACCATGTAGCCCCAGCTCATCAGGTTGGGGTCGCCGAGGCCGAGGAAGGAAAGCGACGATTCCAGCAGGATCGCCGAGCCGATCATCAACGAGCCCATGACGATGATCGGCGCGATGGTGTTGGGCAGGACCTGGCTGAAGATGATCCGCGGGGTCGACTGGCCGATCGTGACAGCCGCCTGGACATATTCGCGTGATCGCAGCGAGAGCACCTCCCCTCGCACCAGTCGCGCCACCGGCGGCCAACTCACCACCCCGATCGCGAGTACGATCGAGCCGAGTTGCGGCTGGAGGATCGCCACCAGCACGATGGCGAGCGCGAAGGAGGGAATGGTCTGGAAGAACTCGGTGAAGCGCATCAGCGCATCATCGACGAAGCCGCCGGCATAGCCGGCGACGGCGCCGAGCGGCACGCCGATCACCAGCGCCACCAGGGTCGAGACCACGCCGATCATCAGCGATACTCGGGCGCCGTGGACGAGGCCGGAGGCGAGGTTGCGACCGAGCGTGTCGGTGCCGAGCGGGAAGCGGTCGACGGTGAACGGCGCGAGGAAAGGCCGCGCCACCGGCCTCCACGGCGATTGCGGATAGAGCGTCGGCGCCAGGAGCGCGAAGGCGACGACGGCAAGCAGGATGACGATGCCGATGACGGCGCCGCGGTTGCGAACGAAGCGCTTGAGGAAGTTCATGCGTGCGCCTCGATGCGCGGATCGACGATCCGGTAGACCAGATCGGTCACGATGTTGAAGCAGACGACCATCGCCGAGGAGACGAAGAAGACGCCGAGCAGGACGGAATAGTCGCGCTGGACCAGCGCATCGAACATCAGCCGGCCGATGCCCGGCCAGGCGAAGACGGTTTCGGTCAGCACGGCCCCGCCGACGAGCTGGCCAGCCTGCAGGCCGGCCAGCGTCACCACCGGCAGGATGGCGTTGCGCGCCACATGCCGGCGCCAGACGCGGGATTGCGAGACGCCCTTGGCGCGCGCGGTCTTGACGAAATCGGCGCCGGCGACCTCCAGCATCGAGGCCCGCATCATCCGGGCATAAAGCGCGGTGAAGAACAGGCCGAGGGTCAGCGCGGGCAGGACGAGGTGCTGGCCGATATCGAGCGCGCGGGCGAGGCCGGTATAGTTCGCACCGATCGTCTCGTAGCCGACATTCGGCACGAGCCCGAGCTTCAGCGCGAAGACGATCTGGCTCATCAGGGCGATCCAGAACAACGGCGTCGCATAGAAGATCAGCGCCAGCGTGGTGATCAGGCTGTCCGACCATTTGCCGGCCCGGCGCGCGGCGAGCGCACCCATCGCGGTGCCCACGACAAGCGAGACGAGGAAAGCCGCGCCCGTCAGCAGCAGGGTCGCCGGCAGGCGCTCCATGATCAGGTTCAGTACCGGCTGCTGCTGGCGGTAGCTGAAGCCGAGATCGAAGGTGAGATAGCCCTTCAGATAGATCCAGAGCTGGGTCAGGAAGGGCTGGTCGAGGCCGAAGCGCGCGCGCAGCTGTTCGAGGAGCTGCGCGTCGGCGGCTCCCGCCTCGCCGGCGAGGACCTGCGCGGGATCGCCCGGCGCAGCGCGGATCAGCAGGAAGTTGAGCACCGCGATCGCGAAAAGAACGATGACGCCCTTCACGAGCCGGCCGGCGAGGAATTGCGCGAGATTCATTCAGTGCTGTTCCCGATGGCGGGGTTCCGCCGCCATGCTCGCCCCTGTGGCGGGCATCCGCGTCTTGGACACCCTCCCCGACGAAGGAAGACGTGGATGGTCGGGACAAGCCCGACCATGACGCGAAACGCGAAGACGCCGTCCACTCGAGGGGACGGCCGCCTCGTCCTCATTCCTTCCAGGCGTCGCGGAAGCCGTCGTTCACGCCGACGCCGGTGGTGACGAGGTTCTTCACGTTGCAGCGGTAGATGGTCGGGAAGTCCATCTCCAGCAGCCAGAGCACCGGCAACTCGTCGGCGAGAACCTTCTGAACCTTGGTGTAGAGCTCCTGGCGCTCCTTGTCGGTCGGCGCGACCGCGGCATCGGCGAAGAGCTTGTCGACCTCGGGATTGGAGTAACCGCCGACATTGGCAAAGGGATTGCCCTTGGCGATGTTGGAGGAGATGTAGGAGCGTGCCACGCCCATGGCTGGGTCGCCCAGCTGGTAGAGGAAGTTGAAGTTCAGGTCGAAATCCCAGTTCGATGCCTTCTGCGTCCAGCCGGGCACGTCGGTGTTCTCGATCTGCACCTTGACGCCGACATCCTCGAGGTTCTGCTTGATCGCCTCGGACCAGCGGCTCCAGGTCTCGCCATAGGGCAGGTTGAGCAGCCTGATCGTCTCGCCCTTGTAGCCGGAGGCCTTGATCAGCTCCTTGGCCTTGGCGGGATCGTAGGTGTATTTCGGCACATCTGCCGAATAGAACTTGGTCTTGGACGAGATCGGCCCGGTCGGCAGCTTGCCGAGGCCGCCCCAGACCACATCCTTCCCGAACTCGCGATCGATCGCGTACATCAGCCCCTGGCGGAACTGCTTGTTGCCCAGGATGCCGTTGCGCACGTTCGGGGTGAGCCAGGCATGGGGCGCGAACATTTCCCAGCCCTTGGTCGTCATGCAGGTATTGGGCAGCTTCGACAGGCGAGCAACATCGTAGACATCAACCGAGCCGCCGGTCAGCACGTCGACCTTGCCCGTCTCATAGGCAACGGCGCGGGCGGCTGCATCGGGAATGATCTGCCAGTAGATCTCGTCGAGGTTCGGCTTGCCCTTCAGCCAGTAATCCTCGTTCTTGACGAGGTGGATATAGGAGCCCTTCTTCCACTCCTTGAGCTTGAACGGGCCAGTGCCGATCGGCGTGTTGTTGGCCGGGTTGGCGCGATAATCCGTGCCATCGTAGATATGCTTCGGGATCATCGGCGCGGAAGCGACCTCCTGCGTCATGACCATCGGGCCGAAGGGCTGCTTCAGCGTGATCTTCACGGTGAGATCGTCGATCTTCTCGATCTTCTCGACCTGGGCGTTGACGATCGGGCGCCAGCGCGGATGGACGTCGCGCAGGAACTTGTCGAGGGTGAAGACGACGTCATCGGCCGTGAACGGCTTGCCGTCATGCCATTTGACGCCTTCCTGGAGCTTGAAGGTGTAGGTCTTGGCGTCCGGCGAGATTTCCCAGCTCTTGGCGAGCGACGGCTGCGGCTCGAGCTTTTCGTTATAGCGCAGCAGCGACTCGTAGATATTGCCGGCGACCATGTTGGTCGGGCCGTTCTGGTTGAGTCCCTGCATCAGCATCGGCGGCTCGGGCTGGACCACGACATGGACCGTGCCACCCTTCTTCGGTTCCTGGGCGACTGCGGTTCCCAATGCGAAAACCGACGCCGCCAGCGCCAGGCCGAACCGCAATCCCGTCACACTACGCGCCATCTGCCTGTTCCCCTGCCTCGTACCGAGATCGTATCGTTTTGAATCGGGTCCCTGCGGACCGGACCGATGCCATCGCACCCGATCAGACGTCTCTTGGCAAGCGCCGCGCCAACAGACGGCGCGTCAGCGGAGCATGCTCGCAAGCGCATCGCGCGTCGAGGCGCTGGAGATGCCGAACAGGCCATCGTAGTGCGTTTCGAGATCGGTGATCACGAACATCACCGTCGATATCGAGATGACGCCGATCGCCAGCACGATCGCTGCGACGCGCTTGCGCGGCGTCTGGATGCCGAAGCTGAGGAACACCAGCATCAGCCAGAAGGTCACGATGCTGGTGAACAGCGGCGAGATCGGCCCATGCACGTCCTCGATGACGGCCCAGCGCCGCTGCTGCAGCTGCAGATAGGCCGACCGGCACTCGGCCGCGATGTTGCTGTTGAGCGTGTCG
>NZ_JBIWYK010000115.1:0-7918 GCF_044752385.1 Allobosea sp. CER48
TCCGGCGGCGCGGGCGCCTGGTATCGGCCGGATGTCGACCAGCGCCGGCTGAGGGCCCTCGCCCGCAACAATGCCTACTGGATCAAGCGCTACTTCGGCTGAGCACTCAGCCGAACGGCACGATCGGCTCGTCCTTGACCCGGTCGAGGGCGAGCGCGGTGCGGACGTTGCGCACGTTCGGCATGGCCGTGAGTTCGGCCACGAAATCCTGGAACGCCTTGAGGTCCGGCGCCACGCATTTCAGCGCGAAGTCGATATCGCCGGAGAGCGTCCAGCACTCGCGCACCGTGGCCCATTCGCGAATCCGGTGCTGGAAGGCGGCCAGATCGGCCTCGGCCTGGCTCGCCAGGTGGACGAAGGCGAAGCAGACGACCTCGTAGCCAAGCTTCCGCTCGTCGAGATCGGCATGGTAGCCGCGGATCAGCCCCGCCTCCTCCAGCGCCCGCACACGCCGCAGGCAGGGCGGCGGCGAGATGCCGACGCGGCTGGCGAGCTCGACATTGGTCATGCGCCCATCGGCCTGGAGCTCGCGCAGGATGCGCAGGTCGATATCGTCGAGTTTCGGACGCACAAAGATCCCCGGAGGCAAAGTATCCTCAAAGAAAAGCCGGGCTGGTGTAGACGGCGGCGGCAGGCGATACAAGGCGCATGCCGCAAACGCAGAGAGCCATGCACGAAAATCCGACGCCGACAGTCTGGGTCCTGACCGACGGCAAGGCCGGCGACGAGTTCCAGTGCCTCGGCGTCGCCGAACGGCTGAGCCCCGCTCCCGAAATCCGCCGCGTGAAGCCGCGAGGGCCATGGAGCTGGCTGATGCCGCGCGGCCCGATCGATCCGCGCGAGGCTCCGGACCGGCCGGGCAGTCCGCTCGCTCCACCCTTCCCCGATATCGCGATCGCCTCCGGCCGCCGCGCCGTCGCCTATCTGCGGACCCTCCGCAGGTTGTCCAACGGCGCGACCTACACCGTCTTCCTCAAGGACCCCCGCACCGGGCCGGGCACCGCCGACCTGATCTGGGTCAGTCGGCACGACCGGCTGCGCGGCGACAACGTGCTGGTCACCACCACCTCGCCTCACCGCCTGACCCCGCAGAAGCTCGCCGAGGCGCGCGCGAACCCGCCGGCCCCCATCGCCGGCCTGTCCGGGCCGCGGATCGCCGTGCTGGCCGGCGGCGACAGCCGCCACCATCGCTTCAGCCCCGCCGACATCGAGCGCTTTGCGGGCAAGCTCGAGGAACTCGCACGGTCCGGCGCCGCCCTGATGGGGTCGCCCTCCCGACGCACCTCTCCCGCCCTTGCCGACGCCATCTCGGCCGTCTTCGCTCGCCATGGCGGCTGGTGGTGGAACGGTTCGGGCGAGAACCCCTATCTCGCGCTCCTCGCCAATGCCGATGCCATCGTCGCCACCGCCGACTCCACGAACATGATCGGGGAGGCCACGGCGTCGGGGGCGCCGATCCTGGTGTTCGAGCCGCAGGGCGGCCATCCCAAGATCACGGCGCTGATCGAGGCGCTGGAGCGTGAAGGCGTTGTGCATCGCTTCTGTGGACGCCTTGAAGGCGAGGGCTACGAGCCGATAGACTCAACGCCCGTCATAGCCGATGCGATAAGGCAGGGCTGGCTGCGCCATCGAACCGCTCTCGGGCTCGGCGCAGCGTGAAGCCACAGGCTCTTGTTTCGGCGCCGCGCCGCCGTATCTGACGGGATCGAAGCTGCGGTGTCCGCCGCAGGAGAGGAATTGAGACGATGGCCCATACTCACGCCCGCGTCATGATCATCGGCTCCGGCCCTGCCGGTTACACCGCTGCCATCTACGCCGCCCGCGCCATGCTGGAGCCGGTGCTGATCTCCGGCCTGCAGGCCGGCGGCCAGCTGATGATCACCACCGATGTGGAGAACTATCCCGGCTTCGCCGACGTGATCCAGGGTCCGTGGCTGATGGAGCAGATGCGCGCCCAGGCCGAGCACATGGGGACGAAGATGGTCTCCGACCACATCGCCCGCGTCGATCTCTCGCAGCGCCCGTTCCGGCTCTGGGGCGATGGCGGCGAGACCTATTCCTGCGATGCGCTGATCATCGCCACAGGGGCCCAGGCGAAATGGCTCGGCCTGCCTTCCGAGCAAACCTTCCAGGGCTTCGGCGTCTCGGCCTGCGCCACCTGCGACGGCTTCTTCTTCCGTAACAAGGAGGTCGTGGTCGTGGGCGGCGGAAACACCGCTGTCGAGGAAGCGCTCTACCTCGCCAATCTCGCGAGCAAGGTCACGCTGGTACATCGCCGGGACCACCTGCGCGCCGAGCGCGTGATGCAGGAGCGCCTGTTCAAGCACCCGAAGATCGAGGTCGTCTGGGACAGCGCCGTCGCCGAGATCTGTGGCGGCACGCAGCCGCCCAACGTCACGCATCTGCGCCTGACCAACACCAAGACGGGAACCGCGAGCGAGCTCAAGGCGGACGGCGTCTTCATCGCCATCGGCCACAAGCCCGCGACCGAGCTTTTCGCCGATCAGGTCACCATGCGTGAATCCGGCTATATCGATGTCGAACCCGGCACGACTCGCACGAACGTCCCGGGCGTCTTCGCCGCCGGCGACGTCACCGACGAGCACTATCGCCAGGCCGTCACGGCCGCCGGCCTCGGCTGCATGGCTGCGCTGGACGCCGAGCGCTGGCTCGCCGCAAGCGAACTCGACCAGCGGGAGGCGGCTGAATAGCCGCTTTTTCCGCACTCATCACTGAAGCTGATGGGATTAGTCACCAGATTAAGTACGGATAATGGGTGTCATTTGTCACACAGACATTGACGCACAAGGTATTTATCCCCCATCATGCATAAAACGCATAGCGGGGGAAGCGCGGTGGATTGGGACCGCATCAGAATATTTTATACGGTCGCGGAGTCAGGCAGTTTTACGAAAGCTGGCGATGTTCTCGGCTTGAGTCAATCGGCCGTCAGCCGGCAGATCGGCGCGCTCGAGCGGGAGCTGCGTGCACCGCTGTTCCACCGGCACACGCGAGGCCTCATCCTCACCGAGCAGGGCGAACTGCTCTGGCGCGCTGCGCGCGAGATGACGCAGCGGCTGGAGCGCACGCGCTCGCAGCTCTCGGAGACGCGCGAGCACCCCTCCGGTGAGCTCAAGGTCACCGCCACGCGCGGCCTGGGCGGCCATTGGCTGACCCCGCGCCTCGCCGAGTTCATGGATCTGTATCCGGACATCCGGGTCGAGCTCATCCTCACCGATGAGGAACTCGACCTGTCGATGCGCGAGGCCGACATCGCAATCCGCCTGCGCCAGCCGCAGCAGCCGGACCTGATCCAGCGCAAGCTCTTCACGGTGCACTTCCACGTCTACGCTTCGCCGGCCTATGTGAAGCGCTTCGGCGAGCCGAAGAGCTATGACGACCTCGACAACCACCGGATCCTGTCCTTCGGCGGCAGCTCGCCGTCCTACCTGACTTCGGTGCACTGGCTGGGGACGATGGGGCGCGACCAGCGCAACCCGCGGCCGATCCATCTGACCGTGAACAACATCACCGCGATGAAGCGGGCGGTGGATTCGGGCGCCGGCATCGCCGTGCTGCCCGACTATCTCATCGAGACCGGCTCGCCGCTCGTGCAGCTCATGCGCGAGACCGAGATGCCGCAGCTCGAGAGCTATCTGGTTTATCCGGAAGAAATGAAGTCCGTTGCCCGCGTTCAGGTCTTCCGTGATTTCCTGATCCAGAAAGCTCAGCGCTGGACTTACTGACCTGGGGTCAGCCTTTTTCTTCCTGTGATCAGTTGAATGGGGCGCCTCTGGCGCCCTTTTTCAATTCTGGCAGTTTTGTGACCAAGACGACGCCATCCATGCGCAAATCCGCACAACCGAGAGGCAGCAAGCCGCCTAAAGAGCGAAAATGCTCGGCTGAACGACCTGAAATTGTACCTTCCGGCCAGCCAAACCTGCAATGAATGCATATTTCTCAATCATTTAGGCTCAAATTCGTACCATTTGCCACTATCGCATGCAGATAGCGCATGGCGGACCCAAACTATGCTGCATTGCAAAACGGCAGGTGATGGTCGATATTGTGCTCACGGTTGTTCGGAACGGGCTCCGCAATCTCCTCCCGGCGTTGAGTTCGTTTCAGCCGTTCCCCTCTGAGATGTTTGGCGTTTCGCCAGATGTTTCAAACTTTTAAAGCCGGCTCCCCTCGGGGACGCCGGCTCTTTTTTTGTTCAAGGTGGCTGCAGCTGCGCCTGCGGACGTCAACACTCTCCAAAAAGAAAAGGCACCGCCGAAGCGATGCCTCCTGGCCAATCCAGAGCTGTCGCCGTTCAGGCGGCCAGCTTGCCGGCGATCTTGGCGAAGTTGTCGAGGAAGCCCTGCAGGAAGCTGCGCGTGCCCTCGTTGGTGATCTCATGGTTGGCGTCGATCAGCTCTTCATTGAAGGTGATGAAGACCTGCCCGCCGACCACGACACCAGCGAGATTCGTCATGATCATGCGCAGCTCGTTCTGGGCGACGGCGGTACCGACGGCGCCACCGCTGGTGCCGGTCACGGCGACAGCCTTGCCCGCCCAGGAATTCTTGCCGTAGGGCCGCGAGGCCCAGTCGATCGCGTTCTTCAGCGCGGCGGGGATCGAACGATTGTGCTCGGGCGTGACGATCAGGATGGCATCGGCCGCTTCGATCTCGCGCTTCAGCCGCAGCGTCGGCTCGGGACGGTCGCCTTCGAGGTCCTGGTTGAACAGGGGGAGATCGTCGATCCGGACGAAGGAGGGCTCGAAAGCATCGGCGCCGAGTTTGGCCAGAGCCTCAGCCAGCTTGCGGTTGATCGAGTCGCGGCGCGTGCTGCCGACGACGACGGCGAGCTTCAACTTGGCCATGATATTCCTCGTTGGTAGGCGGAAGTGCGCGACAGTAGTCGGCCCCGCGAACCGCGTGCAAGCCGCGGTTCTGCAAGAGCGTCATTGCAGCCATTCAAGCGCCTCGCGCCTGTCGGCGCGCTTCGAACGTCAGTGCCGCGGCCGCGCTGCCAGCGGCAGTGCGTCGAACAGGCTGGGTTCTGCGCTGGTGCGCGCCTTCTCGATCGTCAGGATCCTGAGCTTGGTCTCGACGCCGCCATCCGCCGAGAAGCCACCGGTCTTGCCCCCGGCCGCGAGCACGCGATGGCAGGGCACGATGATCGGCCAGGGGTTCTGGCCGAGCGCCACGCCGACCGCTCGCGCCGCACCGGGATCGCCGATGCGCTGCGCCACCTCGCCATAGGTCAGCGTTTCGCCGGGCGGTATCGAGAGTGCGACCTCGTAGACCTTGCGGTTGAAGTCGGCGACGGTCTCCAACGCCACCGGGAGATCCGACAGGTTCCGCTTCTCGCCGTCGAACAAGGCACGGATGCCGGCCACGGCTTCGGCGACGAAGCCAGTCGCCTCCCCCTCCTGCGCGTCGGGAAAACGCCGCGCCAGTCGCCGGCGCGCCGTCTCCTCGTCACGCTCCGGCAATTGCGCGCCGATGAAGCGCTCGCTCTCCCAGATCAGTGCACAGGTGCCGATCGCGGTGTCGAACAGATGGAAATGCTGGATGGCCATCCTTCGATCTCTCGGTGCAGTTGCATGGGCCGGACCGGTCTAGCATGCGCTCTGGCAGCGAGGGCACCCGAAAGCTGGCAGCAACGCCCTCACATGAACAGGCGCTCGCCCTCCAGCCCCTTGTAGAGTCCGGCGACCTGCTCGCCATAGCCGTTGTAGATCAGCGTCGGGCGGCGATCGCGCGAACCCAGCACCTGCTCGCTCGCCTGGCTCCAGCGGGGATGCGGCACCGCCGGGTTCACATTGGCCCAGAAGCCGTATTCGGACGCCTGCAGCCCCTCCCAGAAGGTCTTGGGCCGTTCGGCGACGAAGCTGATCTTGCGGATGGATTTCACCGACTTGAAGCCGTATTTCCACGGCGTGATCAGGCGGATCGGCGCACCATGCTGCGTCGGCAGCGGCTTGCCGTAGATTCCGGTGACGAGCAGCGGCAACTCGTTCGTCGCCTCCGCGATGGTCAGCCCCTCGGTATAAGGCCAGGGATACCAGCGCTGCCCCTGCCCCGGCGCGACTCGCGGATTGAGGAAGGTCTCGAAGCGGATGTACTTCGCGCCCGAGAGCGGCTTCGCCAGCGCCACGAATGACTTGAGCGGAATGCCCGTCCACGGCACCGCCATCGCCCAGGCCTCGACGCAACGGAAACGGTAGAGCCGCTCTTCCAGCGGCAGCTTCCGCAGGAGCTCGTCGAAGTCGATCTCGAAGGGCTTCTCGACGAGCCCCTCGACCTGCACGGTCCAGGGCTTGGTCGCCAGCCGGCGCGAGGCATCGACAATGTCCTTCGACATGCCGAACTCATAGAAATTGTTGTAGTTCGCCGCGTCGTCCTCGGCCGTCAGCGGCACGTCGAGCTTGTAGGCCTCGTTGCGCCTGGCGGGATACAGATCGGGCGTCTGCGCGGCTGCAGCCTGCGGCAGGCCGGCAGCGGCGATCAGGCCTGCGCCGATCAACTGACGACGATTGAGGAACACGCCCTCCGGCGTGGCTTCCCTTTCCGGCATTTCCCAGCCGGCGCGGCGCTTGATCAGCATGACGGACACACTCCGTTTCGTTGGCCGCCGTTAGGCCACGAAAGCGGAAGCACCGCAATTCACGAGGGAGAGAGGCGCGCCGGACGCCTCTCTCGGATCTCGCATATCAGCCGCGCGCTTCGAGCGCCTTGATGATCGCGGCGCCCATCTCGCTGGTCGAGACGGCGTTGGCGCCCGGTGCGGCGATGTCCTTGGTGCGGGTGCCGGAGCCGAGCACGTCGGAAATCGCGCCCTCGAGGCGGTCCGCAGCCTCGCCCGCGCCGAACGAGTAGCGCAGCGCCATGGCGAAGGAGCCGATCATCGCGATCGGATTGGCGAGGCCCTTGCCGGCGATGTCCGGGGCCGAGCCGTGAACGGGCTCGTAGAGCGCCTTGCGCTTGCCGGTGGCCGGGTCTTCGGCGCCGAGCGAGGCGGATGGCAGCATGCCGAGCGATCCGGTCAGCATCGCCGCGACGTCGGAGAGGATATCGCCGAACAGGTTGTCGCAGACGATGACGTCGTACTGCTTCGGCCAGCGCACGAGCTGCATCGCGCAATTGTCGGCCAGCACGTGCTCGAGCTCGACATCCTTGTACTCGGCGGCGTGCAGGGCGGTGACCGTCTGCTTCCAGAGCACGCCCGTCTTCATGACGTTGTGCTTTTCGGCCGAGGAGACCTTGTTGCGGCGGGTGCGCGCCAGCTCGAAGGCGACGCGGCAGATCCGCTCGATTTCCGGCGTCGTGTAGAGCTGCGTGTCGACGCCGCGCTTGGAGCCGTCCTCCAGCGTGACGATCTCCTTCGGCTCACCGAAATAGACGCCGCCGGTGAGCTCGCGCACGATCAGGATGTCGAGGCCTTCGACGACCTCCGGCTTGAGCGAGGAGGCCGAGGCCAGGGCCGGATAGCAGATAGCCGGGCGCAGGTTGGCGAACAGGCCGAGTTCCTTGCGCAGGCGCAGCAGGCCGGCCTCCGGGCGATGCTGATAAGGCACGTCCGCCCACTTGGCGCCGCCGACCGCACCGAAGAGCACGGCGTCGGCGTCCTGGGCGAGCTTCATGTCGCCTTCGGAGATCGCGGCCTTGTGCACGTCATAGGCGGCGCCGCCGACGAGGCCCTTCTCGATCTCGAAGGAGGCGAGGCCCTGCTTGCCGAACCAGGAGACGATCTGCTCGACCTGGCCCATCACCTCGGGGCCGATGCCGTCGCCGGGGAGCAGCAGGAGCTTGTGGGTTGCCATGGTCGTTGCCTCGCCTTGTCGCGTGTTTGCGTTGGCGCGGTGATTACGGGCGCGAGGTCACCGGCGCAAGCGCCGTGACGCGGCCCTGCCCTGCGTCGGGCCGGG
>NZ_JBIWYK010000116.1:0-7805 GCF_044752385.1 Allobosea sp. CER48
TGGCTTGTCGTCCCTGCCGGGAACCTAAGCCCCTTTGGCTGAACGGCGCGAAACCGCGCCGTTCAGCTTGCCTTCATCTACGAAGGATGGCTCCGCCTCAGCGGCAGATGCGATGCTGGCGCACGATCCAGCGGCGGCCGTTCCAGACACGGCGCGTCTCGGTCCAGCAGCGGCGGACATGCGGACGGCCCGGGCCGTAATGTGGGCGGCCGCGATGCCAGGCCTGCTGGACAAGCCCGGTATCCGCGGTGGAACCCAGCGTCGTGCCGGCCGAGACCGGCGCTGCCGAGGCGGGGGCGCTGCTCATGGCGGCACCGAGCAAGGTTGCTGCGCCGAAGGCGGCGGCAATGATGCGGGTTGTCAACATGGGCGTACTCCTTCGTTAAGCCAGCCGCTGGTCAGCCATCACATGCTCGCCCCGAACATTGCTGATCATACGGTCGTCTCGTGGTTAGCAGACCGGTTATGAACGAAATCTGTCGGCTTCCGGTTCCGGCCGAAGCTTGACCATAATCGGCCCGAACCCTAATCACCCCGCCATTCCTCTGTTATCGGAAGGTTGCAGGCACTTGTCCGCCCCCGCGCCACTCTCGCACTCCACCATACCGGCCTCGTCCCCGGCGATGGACCCGACGCGCTCCTTCCAGGGGCTGCTGCTGACCTTGCAGCGCTTCTGGGCCGAGCGAGGTTGCGTGGTGCTGCAGCCTTACGACATGGAGGTCGGCGCCGGCACCTTCCATCCGGCGACGACGCTGCGCGCGCTCGGGCCGAAGCCCTGGAAGGCCGCCTATGTCCAGCCCTCGCGCCGGCCCAAGGACGGGCGCTATGGCGAGAATCCCAACCGCCTGCAGCACTACTACCAGTTCCAGGTCATCCTGAAGCCGTCGCCGCCCGACCTGCAGCAGCTCTATCTCGACTCGCTGCGCGCCATCGGCGTCGATCTCGGCCTCCACGACGTACGCTTCGTCGAGGACGACTGGGAGAGCCCGACCCTCGGCGCCTGGGGCCTCGGCTGGGAGTGCTGGTGCGACGGCATGGAAGTCAGCCAGTTCACCTATTTCCAGCAGGTGGCGGGCGTCGAATGCGCGCCGGTCGCGGGCGAGCTGACCTATGGCCTCGAACGCCTGGCGATGTATGTCCAGGGCGTCGAGAACGTCTACGACCTCAACTTCAACGGCCTCGATGGCGAGGACCGCATCTCCTATGGCGACGTCTTCCTGCAGGCCGAGCAGGAATTTTCGCGGCACAATTTCGAGCATGCCAATACCGAGATGCTGTTCCGGCACTTCTCGGATGCGGAAGCCGAGTGCAAGGCGCTGCTCGCCGCGGGCGAGCCGGCTGCCGGCGCCAACCAGGCCCGTCACGAGCTCGCCCTGCCTGCCTATGACCAGTGCATCAAGGCCAGCCACATCTTCAACCTGCTCGATGCGCGCGGCGTGATTTCGGTCACCGAGCGGCAGAGCTACATCCTGCGCGTGCGTGAGCTCGCCAAGGCCTGCGGCGCGGCCTGGCTGAAGACCGCCGGCGGGGGAGCGAACTGATGCCTGATCTTCTCCTTGAATTGTTCTCCGAGGAAATCCCGGCGCGCATGCAGCGCAAGGCCGGCGAGGACCTCAGGAAGCTCGTCACCGACGCGCTGGTCGAGCGTGGCCTCGTCTATGAGGGTGCGAAGGCTTTCGTGACGCCGCGCCGGCTCGCGCTGCACGTCGCCGGCCTGCCGGTGCGCGGCCGCGACGTGCGCGAGGAGCGCAAGGGCCCGCGCGTCGGCGCCCCCGATGCCGCCGTGCAGGGCTTCCTCAAGGCCGCTGGCCTTACCTCGCTCGATCAGGCGACCATCGTCAGCGACCCGAAGAAGGGCGATTCCTATGTCGCCATCATCGAGAAGCCCGGCCAGGAGACGATTGCGGCCATCGCCGAGATCGTGCCTGCCGTGATCCGGGCCTTCCCCTGGCCGAAATCGATGCGCTGGGGCAAGGCCTCGGCCGCCGGCGCGAGCTTGCGCTGGGTGCGCCCGCTGCACTCGATCCTCTGCACCTTCGGCGCCGAGACCGAGGATCCGGAGGTGGTGCCCTTCGATGTCGACGGCATCGTCTCCGGCAACGTCACCTACGGCCACCGCTTCCATGCGCCCGGCCCGATCACGGTGAAGCGCCTCGACGACTACATCGCCTCGCTCGAGAAGGCGAAGGTCGTGCTCGATGCCGACCGCCGCAAGGAGATCATCCTCGCCGACGCCCGCAATCTCGCCTTCGCGCAGGGGCTCGACCTCGTCGAGGACGAGGGGCTGCTGGAGGAAGTCGCCGGCCTCGTCGAATGGCCGGTCGTGCTGATGGGTTCCTTCGAGGAGCGCTTCCTCGACATCCCCGGCGAGGCCATCCGCGCCACCATCCGCGCCAACCAGAAGTGCTTCGTGCTGCGCGACCCCGCGACCGGGAACATCGCCAGCCGCTTCATCCTGGTCTCGAACCTCGTCGCCAGCGATGGCGGCGTGGCGATCACCGCCGGCAATGGCCGCGTCGTGCGCGCCCGCCTCTCGGACGCCGCCTATTTCTGGCAGACCGATCGCGGCTCGCTGCCTGATCTCGATACCTTCAAGGAGAGCGCCGAAAAACTCGGGCTCGATCTGGCCAAGCCGCTCGACCAGCGCATGGCCAAGCTCGACAAGCTCGGCGTCGTCTTCCACGCCAAGCTCGGCACGCAAGGCGAGCGCGTCCAGCGCATCGCCGCGCTGGCCAGGGAGCTGGCCCCGATCGTCGGAGCCGATCCCGAAAAGGCCGAGCGCGCCGCCAAGCTCGCCAAGGCCGATCTGCCGACCGAGATGGTCGGCGAGTTCCCGGAACTGCAGGGCCTGATGGGCCGGAAATATGCCGAGCTGCAGGGCGAGGATGCTTCCGTCGCAGCGGCGGTCGAGGAGCATTACAAGCCGCTTGGGCCTTCGGATCGCGTGCCGAACGATCCGGTTTCGGTGGCGGTGGCGCTGGCCGACAAGCTCGACACGCTCGTCGGCTTCTGGGCCATCGACGAGAAGCCGACCGGCAGCAAGGATCCTTATGCGCTGCGCCGCGCGGCGCTGGGTGTGATTCGGCTCGTGGTCGAGAATGGTGCGCGGCTGGCGCTGTTGCAGGTCGTCAAGGATGCCGACCTCCTTTCCTTCTTCCACGACCGCCTCAAGGTCATGCTTCGCGACCAGGGCGCGCGGCACGATCTCGTCGACGCCGTGCTTGGCGAGGGCGCTTCGGCCAACGATGACCTCCTCCTCATCACGCGCCGCGTCTCCGCGCTGGGCCGCTTCCTCGACACCGAGGACGGCAGGAACCTGCTGGCGGGCTACAAGCGCGCCGCCAACATCCTGAAGGCCGAGGAGAAGAAGGACGGGGAGGGCGCCTTTGCGGGCTCGCCGGACCTGCACCTCATCGCCGATGCCGGCCTGATCGAGGAGAAGGCGCTGGCCGTCGCTCTCGCGCAGGCGACGCCGAAGGCCGAGGCCGCCGTCGCCGCCGAGGATTACGAGGGGGCGATGGCCGCGCTCGCGGAAATCCGCCCGGCGGTCGATGCCTTCTTCGACAAGGTCACGGTCAACGATCCCGATTCGGCGCTACGGGCCAACCGCCTGAAGCTGCTCAACCAGCTCCGCCAGGCGACGCGCGCGGTCGCGGATTTCGACCGCATCGCGGGATAAGCAGGGCGCGGGGAACCCCTCTCCCGGGCGTGAGAGGGGCGGGTGTGAGGGCCTGCCGCCGATCGCCCTTGCTCTGTTCTCTCTGCTGCTGCGGTTGGCTTCACGCCAGACTGGTTTTCCGACCTTCCCTCACCCCTACCCCTCTCCCATCCGGGAGAGGGGTTTTCTGTTTGCGGCTCCGCGTTCATCCAAAAGCGCGCCCCTTCGCCGGCAAAGCCCGCCCCCGGAACCTATTCCCACCCTGCGACGTTCCTTCGCCGGGGCTGACAGGCCGCGAATGCGTCGCGGCAGGGCTCCGGGGGGCCGGCTACCGGCCGAGATAAAGGGCTGCAAGCCATGGGTATTCTGATTTCCCTGCTGATCACCGTTCTCGTCATCGGCCTCGTGCTCTATCTCGTGCGCATGCTGCCGCTCGACGGGCAGATCAAGAACGTCGTGCAGATCATCGTCATCGTCATCGGCATCATCTCGCTGCTGCGCTATCTCGCTGTTTTCTAAGGCGATTGACGGCGCCTTCGGGCTGGTTCAGACTTCGCAAGGTCCAGAGGGCCCCGGACGCTAGCCGTCTCGGGGCCCTTCTCGTTTCAGGGCGAGACCGCGATGAATGCGCCGAACCGCACGGGCCATATCAGGCTGACCTCCCATCCCGAGCCGGGCGGGGCGGCCGCGCGCTTCCCGATCCGATGGGGCGCCCCGGCGGCCGCCGAGCGCGGCCCGATCATCGCCTCGACGACGAACCCGGCAGACCGCAACGTCATCGGCGCCCATGGCGGCTCCTATTCGGTCTATCGCGCACTCGCGATCTCCGCCCGCGCGATGAACCCGTCGCAGCGCCCGGACCTGACCAACACCCATCCAACGGCGGAGATCGCGCCGCAGCCGCAATGGGCCGATCCGAAGAAGATCGTCTCGCTCGATCCTTTCGGCCACACGGTCGCGCAGGATTTCGCCAAGCTGATCGGCGAGGGCGTCGACATCCGCCCCTCGATCGCGATCACCAAGGCCAGGCTCAACCTGCCCGAGATCCTTGCCGCCATGGGCGCACATCGGCTCGCTGCCGACGGCCATATCCTGCACCCTTCCGGCGACATCTCCGTCACCAAGGTCGCGGTCGACCCCGTCTGGTACCTGCCGGGGATCGCCGAGCGCTTCGGCACGACGGAGAACGAGCTGCGTCGCACGCTATTCGAGCAGACTGGCGGCATGTATCCCGAGCTGGTGACGCGGCCTGATCTCAAGGTCTTCCTGCCGCCGATCGGCTCGATCACGGCTTATGTCATGGGCGAGGTCTCGGCCCTGGCCGATCCGAAGAAGCGCATCGCCTGCCGTGTCCATGACGAGTGCAACGGCTCGGACGTCTTCGGCTCCGACATCTGCACCTGCCGGCCCTATCTGATCCACGGTATCGAGGAATGCGTGCGGGAGGCGCAGAGCGGCGGTGTCGGCCTGATCGTCTACAACCGCAAGGAGGGCCGGGCGCTCGGCGAGGTGACGAAGTTCCTCGTCTACAACGCCCGCAAGCGCCAGGAAGGCGGCGATTCCGCCGCAACCTATTTCGAGCGCACCGAATGCGTCGCAGGGGTCCAGGATGCGCGCTTCCAGCAGCTCATGCCCGATGTGCTGCACTGGCTCGGCGTCACCCATATCGACCGGCTGATGTCGATGTCGAACATGAAGTACGACGCCATGGTCGAGAGCGGCATCACCATCGGCGAGCGCGTCGCCATCCCGCCCGAGCTCATCCCGCCCGACGCCTCCGTCGAGATCGAGGCCAAGAAGGCCGCCGGCTACTACTCGCCGGACGGCTCGCCCGGCGACAATGCGCTCAAGGCCACCGTCGGCCGCGACCTCGACAAGTTCTGATTGAGCCTAACCCCGCCGACCCGAGCTGACGATGCCCGACCGCGATTCCGAGGCGTTCCGCGCCCTGTTGAAACCTGCTGCCGTGCGGGAGCGTGCGCGGGAGATGCTCGATCTCGGGCTCTCCGGCCGGCTGCTGCATTTCAGCGTCCATCCGGAGCGGCTGGAAGCCTGTGCCGACTATGTGCTGGAGACCATCCGCGCGAATTACCCGACGCTGGACATCCCGTTCCACGCGCGCTGGCGCCATTTCGTGCTCGACGGCGAGGATCGCTGGCAGAAGCTCGACCGGGCGGCCAGTTTCGCCGATCCTGCCGCTCGCGGCCGCGCCGCCTATGATCTTGCCATCGTCAGCGTGCTGCTCGATGCGGGCGCCGGGCCGGACTGGCGCTATCGCGATGCCGCGACCGGCCGCGAGATCGGGCGCTCGGAGGGGCTGGCGCTCGCGTCGCTCGACATGTTCGCCGCCGGCCTGTTCTCCAGCGATCCCGCCGTTCCCCTGCAGGCGGATGCGGTGGGCCTGAAGCGCCTCGACGCGGCGGCGCTGGCGCGCGGCTTCCAGGCCGGGCCGGGCAATCCACTGCTGGCGCTGGAAGGACGGGCGGCATTGCTCAACCGCCTTGGCGAGGAGCTGGAGCGGCAGGGCCTCTCGCGCCCCGGGGAGCTCTTCGACCGCTTCGCGGCGGCTGCCGGGAGCGGCCCGCTGCGGGCTCCCGAGATGCTCGGCGAGGTGCTCGCGACCTTCGGGGGCATCTGGCCGTCGCGCCTTACGCTGGCGGGGGTGGCGCTCGGCGATACCTGGCGCCATCCGCTGATCGCTCCGGGCAAGCCGACCGAAGGGCTGGTGCCCTTCCACAAGCTCTCGCAATGGCTGACCTATTCGCTGATCGAGCCGCTGCAATGGGCCGGCATCGAGGTTGCCGATATCGACGATCTCACCGGCTTGCCCGAATACCGCAATGGCGGCCTCCTGCTCGATGGCGGCGTGATCGCGCTGAAGGACGAGGCTGATCGCGGTAGGGCACATGAAGTCTCGTCGCCGCTCGTCGTCGAATGGCGGGCGCTGACGGTGGCGTTGCTGGATGAGATCGGCGCCTGGATCCGGAAGCGTCTCGGCCGTTCGCGCGATGACCTGCCGCTCGCCAAAGTGCTCGAAGGCGGTAGCTGGGCCGCCGGCCGGCGCATCGCGCGTGAAAAGCGTGTGGATGGCGGCCCGCCCTTGACCATCGTAAGCGACGGCACGGTATTTTGACGGCCGAGATTGGTCGTTCGTCAGCCGGGCAGCAGCTGCTTCCCGGGACGACATGACATCAGGGTTTCGAGAGCAAGAGGGGTAACCGGCGCATGACTTCGAGCCAGGACGGCGTCACCGTCGTCGATCACCCGCTGGTCCAGCACAAGCTCACGCTGATGCGCGAGAAGGACCGCTCGACCAAGAGCTTCCGCCAGCTTCTCAACGAGATCGGCATGCTGCTGTGCTACGAGGTGACGCGCGATCTGCCGACGGAGCTGATCGAAATCGAGACGCCGCTTCAGAAGTCGATGCAGCCGGTGATCTCCGGCAAGAAGCTGGTCTTCGCGCCGATCCTGCGGGCGGGCGTCGGCTTCCTCGACGGCATGCTGGAACTGGTTCCGGCCGCCCGCGTCGCCCATATCGGCCTCTACCGCGATCCCGATACGCTCCAGGCGGTCGAATACTACTTCAAGGCGCCGTCCGACATCGCCGACCGCATGATCGTGGTGATGGACCCTATGCTGGCGACGGCGAACTCGGCGGTGGCTGCGGTCGAGCGCCTGAAAGAGCGCGGCGCCAGGGACCTGCGCTTTGTCTGCCTGCTGGCTTCACCGGAGGGAGTGGCCCGTCTGCGCGGCGCGCATCCCGACGTCCGGATCTGGACGGCGGCGATCGACGAGCGCCTCAACGACCACGGCTATATCGTGCCGGGCCTTGGCGACGCCGGCGACCGCATGTTCGGCACGCGCTGAACGCGCGAAAGGCCCGCACCGCCATGGCGCGGGCCTTCCCATAACTGGTGTCATTCGATGATTTCGACGACCCTGCGCGTGCGCGGCTCGACGATCACCGGTTCGTCGTTGACGATGGTGTAGCGGTAGCCGGGGGCGCCGTATTCCATCGGGACGTCGCGATAGACCAGCCCGCGCGAGGGCAGCACGGTGCCGACCTCGACCGGCTCCGCATAGCGATACGAGCGCATGTGCTGGGCCGTCACGTAACCCCGGAAGCCGGCATTGTCGTTGATCATCG
>NZ_JBIWYK010000117.1:0-7778 GCF_044752385.1 Allobosea sp. CER48
GATCAGCTCTGCCGGCATTTGTCCGAGCGCGGCATATCCTACCAGCGCACCGATCATCCGGCGGTATTCACCGTGGCCGAAACGGCGCCGCACCGCGACGAGATGGTCGGCCACCACACCAAGAACCTCTTCCTCAAGGACAAGAAGGGCCGCCTGTTCCTGGTTTCGGCCGAGGCCCACGCGCGAATCGATCTGAAGCGCCTGCACGAGACGATCGGCGCCAGCGGCCGGCTTTCCTTCGGCTCCGCCGAACTGCTGATGGAGAAGCTCGGCGTCACGCCAGGTTCGGTCACCGCCTTCGCCGTGATCAACGATCGCGCCGGCGACGTCACCATGGTCCTCGACTCCACGCTTGCGGCGGGCGAGGACGTCAACTTCCATCCGCTGATCAACACCGCGACGCTGCGCGTCAGCCGCGACGATCTGCTGGCCTTCTTCCGCGGCACCGGGCACGAACCGCTGATCGTCGATTTGCCCGTGCCGCCCGATGGACAGAACGGCTGAAGCATCCCATCTATGGGCGATTGGCGGGCGGCCCAAACGGCATCGTCCGCATCTGGACGAAGCATCACGAAGGGCGACCCATGCTGGTCAATGGCGAGGCGGCCGAGCAACCCGGCCTGATCAAGGACACAACGACGCAGGGCTTCCGACAGGACGTCATCGCCGAATCGATGAAGCAACCGGTGCTGATCGATTTCTGGGCGCCCTGGTGCGGCCCCTGCAAGCAGCTCACCCCCGTCATCGAGAAGGTGGTCAAGGCGGCGGGCGGCAAGGTCAAGCTCGTCAAGATGAACATCGACGAGCACCCGCAGATCCCCGGCCAGCTCGGCATCCAGTCCATTCCCGCCGTCATCGCGTTCAAGCAGGGCCAGCCGATCGACGGCTTCATGGGCGCCCAGCCGGAGAGCCAGGTGAAGGCCTTCATCGAGCGCCTGGTCGGACCGATGGGGCCAGGCGCGACGGAAGAGCTGATCGAGGCCGCGCAGGCGGCGGCCGAAGCCGGCGACCCGGCCGGCGCGAGCGAGCTCTATGCCGGCGTTCTCCAGCTGGAACCCGAGAACCTCGCCGCCATTGCCGGGCTGGCGCGTCTGCATCTCGACAGCGGCGACATCGAGGGTGCCAAGGGCATCCTCGCCATGGCGCCGCAGGACAAGGCCGGCGATCCCGGCATTTCCGCGCTCCGCGCCGCGATCGAGCTGGCCGAACAGGCGGCTTCGCTCGGCGATACCGCTGAGCTGGAAGCGAAGGTCGCCGCCGACCCGAAGGATCATCAAGCGCGCTTCGATCTGGCGCTGGCGCTCAATGCCCGCGATCGGCGCGATGAGGCCGTCGACCATCTGGTTGCCATTATCAGGGCCGACAGGAAGTGGAACGACGACGGTGCCCGCAAGCAGCTGCTGCAGCTCTTCGAGGTCTGGGGCCCGATGGACGAGGCTAGTGTGGCCGGCCGCCGCAAGCTGTCGACACTGTTGTTCTCCTGACCGCCGAGAGGACGGAAGCGCGCATGGGCATGAACGCCGTCTATGAGGGGGCCCGGGATTGCCCTGAGGTGATCCCGCTCTTCCCCTTGAGCGGCGCCCTGCTCCTGCCGCGCGGACAGATGCCGCTCAACGTCTTCGAGCCACGCTATCTTGCCATGATCGACGATGCGCTGAAGGGCGAGCGGGTGATCGGCATGATCCAGCCCGAACCGGAAACCGGCCGCCAGCCGGAAATTCCGCCGCTGCTCAAGGTCGGCTGTCTCGGCCGCATCACCCAACTCTCCGAGACAGGAGATGGCCGCTACATCATCACCCTCACCGGCATCAGCCGCTTCCGCCTGGTCGAGGAGCTGAGCGTCGCAACCGCCTACCGGCAGGCCCGGGTCGACTACGAACCCTTCGCCGCGGATTTCGTCGCCCGCACCGGCGAGGAGGAAGTCGACCGCAAGGGCCTGCTCAAGGCGCTCAAGGACTTCGCCAAGGCGAACGACCTCAAGATCGACTGGAAGGGCGTCAACGAGGCGCCGAACGAGGCCCTGGTCAACGCGCTTTCCATGATGTGCCCGTTCGGACCGCGCGAGAAGCAGGCCCTGCTCGAGGCCGGTACGCTGAAGGACCGGGCCGAGGTTCTCGTTGCGATCACCGAGATCGAGCTCGCCCGCGGCGGCAGCGATCCGGACACGACCCTGCAGTGACCGTCGCCACGCCGCCAGCCGAGGCTCCGCCGACTGCATGGCCGCCGCGCCGCGCGGTCACCGCCTGGCTGTTCTTCGATTGGGCGGCTCAGCCGTTCTTCACCCTGATCACCACCTTCGTCTTCGCACCCTTCTTCGCCTCGGCACTCGCAAAGGACGCAGCCGACGGACAGGCGCTCTGGGGCTACGCCACCGGCTTCGGCGGCTTCTGCATCGCTCTGCTTTCGCCCCTGCTCGGCGGCATCGCCGACAGGACCGGGCCGCGCAAGCCGTGGATCGCCGCATTCGGCGCGCTTCTGGTGATCGGATCGGCCATGCTCTGGTTCGCAGTGCCCGGCTCGAGTGCCGCGGTGCCGATCGCACTTGCCGGCTTCGTCGTCGCGACGGTCGGCGCCGAATTCGCCACGACCTTCAACAATGCGATGATGACGCGGCTGGTGCCGCCGGAGCGCCTTGGCTGGCTCTCGGGCACGGGCTGGGCCATCGGCTATCTCGGCGGCCTGCTTTCGCTCGCCATCACGCTCGGCCTGCTGGCGGCCGACCCGAATACGGGCAAGACCTTGGCGGGCATCGCACCGATCCTCGGCCTCGATGCCGCAGCGCGCGAGGGCGACCGGTTCTCCGGCCCGCTGACGGCGCTGTGGTTCATCATCTTCGTCACCCCGATGTTCCTGTTCACCCCGGATTCCAGCAAGACGGGCCTGAGCCTCGCCGAGGCGGCCCGAGGCGGCGTCGGCCGGTTGAGGGCCACTCTCGCCGAACTGCCGAAACTGCCGTCGCTCGGCCGTTTCCTGCTCGCGAACATGATCTATCAGGATGCCCTGGTCGCGCTGTTCGCATTCGGCGGCATCTACGCTGCGGGCGTCTTCGGCTGGCAGACCATCGAACTCGGCATCTTCGGCATCATGCTCACGGTCACCGGCACCCTCGGCGCCTGGCTCGGCGGCAAGCTCGACGATGCCATCGGAGGCAAGCCGGTCGTGCTCGGCTCGATCGCCTGTCTGCTGTTCGCCTGCCTCGGCATCCTGTCGCTCAGCGCGGATCACATCCTGTTCGTGATCCCGGCCGCACCGCCGGTGCAGGGCGACGGGCTCTATGCCTCGCTGCCGGAGCGGGTCTATCTCGGCCTGGGCCTGCTGATCGGCCTCGTCGCCGGCCCGCTACAGGCCGCTTCGCGCAGCCTGATGGCACGGCTCGCGCCTCCCGGCCGCATCGGCGAGTTCTTCGGGCTCTTCGCCCTCTCGGGCAAGGTCACGTCCTTCATGGGGCCGACGCTGGTCGCGCTGGCGACGACGATCTTTGCCAGCCAGCGCGCCGGCCTCGCCGTGCTGGTCGTCTTCTTCCTGGCGGGCGCGGCCCTGCTCGCCGGCGTCAAGGTGAAACGGGCGCCGTAGCGCCCGTTCGGTCTCCTCAGCGAACCAGGATGTTCCTGAACTGCCAGGGGTCGCTCTCGTCGATGTCCTCGGGGAAAAGCCCAGGGCGGCCGTCGAGCGGCGTCCAGTCGGTATAATAGCCCTTCACCGGCCCGAGATAGGGCATCTGGATTCCCAGGCAGCGATCGAGGTCCATTTCCTCCACCTCGACGATGCCGGCATTCGGGTTCTCGAGCGCCCAGACCATGCCGGCGAGCACCGCCGAGGTGACCTGCAGGCCGGTCGCGGTCTGATACGGCGCGAGCTTGCGGGCTTCCTCGGTCGAGAGCTGCGAGCCGAACCAGTACGCGCCCTTGTCGTGGCCGTAGAGCAGCACGCCGAGCTCGTCGATGCCGTCGACGACCTCGTTCTCCTCGAGGATGTGGTGCTCCTCCTGCGGGCGGCCGGCATTGCCGAACATCTCGTGCAGCGAGAGGACGGCATCATTCGCGGGGTGGTAGGCGTAGTGGCAGGTCGGCCGGTAGATCGCCTTGCCGGTCTCGTCGCGCACGGTGAAATAATCCGCGATCGAGATCGACTCGTTATGCGTCACCAGGAAGCCGTATTGCGGGCCAGGCGTCGGGCACCAGCTGCGCACCTTGGTCTCGGCGCCAGCCTGCATGAGGTAGATAGCCGCCTGCGAACCGGCCTCGTGGGTGCGGGCATTGCCCGGCATCCACTTCTCATGGGTACCCCAGCCCAGCTCCGCCGGCTGCACGCCCTCGGAGATGAACCCCTCGACCGACCAGGTGTTGACGAAGACGCCCGGCGGTTTGGGGTTCTTCGAACGCTGCGTGTCACGCTCGGCGATATGGATCCCCTTGACGCCGACCTGCTTCATCAACCCGGCCCATTCCTCGCGGGTCTTCGGCTGCGGCACGTTGAGGCGCATGTCGGCGGCAATGTTCAGCAGCGCCTTCTTGGCGAGCCAGGAAGCCATCCCGGGATTGGCGCCGCAGCAGGAGACCGCCGTCGTCGAGCCGGGCTGGCGGGCGCGCTTGGCGGCCAGCGTCATCTCGCGGAGCGCATAGTTCGAGCGCTCGCCCGGGCCCTTGCTCTCGTCGAAATAGAAGCCGAGCCAGGGCTCGTTCACCGTGTCGATATAGAGCGCGCCGAGGCTGGAGCAGAGCTCCATGATGTCGCGCGAGCCGGTGTCGCAGGAGAGATTGACGCAAAAACCCTGCCCGCCGCCGGCGGTGAGCAGGGGCGTCAGCATCGTCTGGTAGTTCTCGATGGTGACGGCTTCCTGGATGAAGCGGATGCCGCGTTCGTCAAGAAGGTGGCGGTTGGAATCATCGGGAGCAATGACGACGAAGCGGCTCTTGTCGAACTTGAAGTGCCGTTCGAGCAGCGGCAGCGTACCGCGGCCGATCGAGCCGAAGCCGATCATCACGATCGGGCCGGTGATCTCGCCGTAGACGGGCCAATTCGTCATTCTCTGAAACTCCTGGGTTCTGGGAACAAAAAGCGCTCGAAAAGCTCGTATGAGCGCAAAATCGCGCCGTCAATCGCAACGGCGCCCTCCACGCGGTCTCAGCATGGAAAGCGCCGGGCGATGACGGCGCGATGACGGGTGTGAAAGGCGTCAGGCGGCCTGCGCGAACTCCCGCATCCGGGCGGCCTTTTCATCCGCCACGCCGGCAGCGGTCAGCACACCGCTGGCACCGTCGAGCGCACCGTCGCGCAGCTCGATGGCGAGGAACCGCTCGCGCTCGACCGGTCCGGGCATGGCAAGCTCGCGCGTCAGCGACGGGTCGAAGCCGAAGCGCGCATAATAGGGCGCGTCGCCAACCAGGATGACGGCGCCGTGCCCGCGGCAGGCCGCGCGCCACAGCGCCTCGCGCATCATCGCCTTGCCGAGGCCCTCGCCCTGGAGTTCGGGCTTGACCGCGAGCGGGCCAAGCAGCAGCGCCGCTACGCCATTGGCTTCCACATGCCAGAGACGCACGGTCGCCAGCAGCTCGCCATCGCGCTCGGCGCTCAACGCAAGCCCTTCGGCCGGAAGCCGGCCCTCGCGCAGCCGCTCGCTGGATTTGGCCGTACGGCGCTCGCCGAGGCAACGGTCGAGCAGCGCCTCGCGGGCAGGAATGTCGGCAGCGATTTCATCGCGGATCGTGATCATGACGCACCTCCTGCCGGAGCGCCTGCTCATGCGCAGACCTTCCCGGCGCCGCGCGGGCGCGGCCACAAGCGGATGGATTGTGTGGAAGGGGGTCCGGCGGGAGCCACGCCCGCACCTCCGTTCTGGAGGCACGCACGCTCCACCCGACTGGCGTCGGACAGCCTGCTTTCGCAGGGCGCTTCGCCGGACCCGATAGGTGAGGAAGGAGCCCTCGCTCCTTCCGACGTCAGATGACGTACTGCTTCAGCGGCGGGAAGCCGTTGAAGGCGACGGCCGAATAGGTCGTCGTATAGGCGCCCGTGCCCTCGATCAGCACCTTGTCGCCGATCTCCAGCGAGAAGGGCAGCATGTACGGGGTCTTCTCGTACATGACGTCGACCGAGTCGCAGGTCGGGCCGGCGAGCACGCACGGGACGGTCGCATCGCCATCGCGCGTGGTGCGGATGGGGTAGCGGATCGCCTCGTCCATGGTCTCGGCGAGACCGTTGAACTTGCCGATGTCGAGATAGACCCAGCGGACCTCGTCCGACTCGGCCTTCTTCGAGATCAGCACGACCTCGGCCTCGATCAGGCCGGCTTCGCCGACCATGCCGCGGCCCGGCTCGATGATCGTCTCGGGCAGCTGGTTGCCGAAATGCTTCGACAGCGCCCGGAAGATCGCATCGCCATAGGACGGCACGCCCGGAATCGGCTTCAGGTAGCGCGCCGGGAAACCGCCGCCGAGGTTGACCATCGACAGCGAGATGCCGCGGGTGGCGCATTCCTTGAAGATCGCCGAGGCCGACGCCAGGGCGGAATCCCAGGCGTTCACGTTGGCCTGCTGCGAGCCGACATGGAACGAGATGCCATAGGCGATAAGGCCCATGCGATGGCCGTGCTCGAGCACGTCCGCGGCCATTTCGGGCACGCAGCCGAACTTGCGCGAGAGCGGCCAGTCGGCGCCGGCACCGTCGCAGAGGATGCGGCAGAAGATGCGCGCATCCTTGACGCCGGTCTTGTCCGCCGAGCGGGCGACCTTCTCGACCTCGGCCGTGCAGTCGACGGCGAACAGGCGCACGCCGAGCTCCATGGCGCGCACGACGTCGCGCTCCTTCTTGATGGTGTTGCCGAAGGAGATGCGGTCGGCGGTGGCGCCGGCAGCGAGCGCGAGCTCGATCTCGACGACCGAGGCGCAGTCGAAGCAGGAGCCGAGCTTGGCGAGCAGGGCGAGCACTTCCGCCGCCGGGTTGGCCTTCACCGCGTAGAAGACGCGGGTGTCGGGCAGCGCGCGGGCAAAGGCGTGATAGTTCTCGCGCACGACATCGGTGTCGATGACGACGCAGGGCCCGTCCTCACGTCGGGTACGAAGAAACTCACGGATGCGGTCGGTCATGAGACGCGACTCCCCTACGACGCAAGCGGCGTCGATGCGATGTATCGCCGGATTGATTCGTCGCTTTCGCGAGGCGCTTTGGAGACGCCTGCTACAGCGGACGAGCCGTCCGGACCCGAAACACCGTTCGATTGGGGAAGACCCCGCACGGCCGGCAATGAAGGACAAGCCTCTTCGGTGTTGACCTGTGGAAAGCCAACGAGACCAAAAAAGCCCGCTCCGTCGTTGCTTTAAGCTGCGTCCCCCGTGGAGATTCGGGGTTCGCCGGTTTTGCCTCCGGCTGCCGGTCTGTGTCGGGGAACAATCTCCTTGCGGAGACTGGGAAGCGTGATTTGAGGGATGTCCATCCCCTCCATCCGTCTTCCAACCCCTGGCGGCTGTCCGGCCTCTTGTCCGGATGCCCACCGACCAGCACGCGGCCACAGGCACGTGCGAATTGGGTGAACGCGATATACGGACGACGACTCCGGATCACAAGTGTTTTGTGAGCCCGAAGCCGCATTTTTTTGCAGGGTCGATCTGCGCTTATCCGGAAACAAGTCAACGGGTGAAAGCGCTTCGCCGGCTATGGGTTAGTTGCGCTTCTCGCAGAAGCGGATCCGATTGCCGAACGGGTCCGGCACCTGCAGTGTCCGGCCGCCCGGACCGTCTTCCTCGATGCCCGGCTTCGAATAGGTATAGCGCTTGCCGATC
>NZ_JBIWYK010000118.1:0-7770 GCF_044752385.1 Allobosea sp. CER48
CGAGCACGAGAACGGCCCAATAGCCGTCGAGACGGTCCAGGAAGCCGCCGTGGCCCGGAATGAGCTTGCTCGAATCCTTGATGTCGAAGCGGCGCTTCAGAGCGGATTCGAACAGATCGCCGGCCTGGCTCACGATGGAGCCGGCGAGCGAGACGGCGATGACGGGCCCGGCCGCCGTGAGCCCTTCCAGCGACGGCGTCAGCCGCCAGACCAGATAGCCGCCGATCATGCCGGCGACGGCACCGCCGATCGCACCCGACCAGGTCTTTTTCGGGCTGACGCTCGGCATCAGCTTCGGCCCGCCGAGGCGGCGCCCCGTGAAATAGGCACCGATATCGGTGAGCCAGACGACCGCGAAACTCCACAGGATCAAGGCGAGGCCGATGCCCGGCAGGTCGCGCAGGGCCGGCGTCACCAGCGCAAAGGCGAGCGCATAGGCGACGCCGCAGAGCTCCAGGGCGATGCGCGAGCGCACGAAGGGCGTCGCAACCGCGCCCAGCAGCGCTGCCGCCGCAGCCGTGCCGGCAAGCGCGGCCGGGCTTGTCGATGAGAAGGCCAGAGCGAATCCGGCGACGACCACGGCGATACCGGCCGGGATCGCATTCCCGCGGTTGACCATGGCGAGCCATTCATAGGCCGCCACGCCGGCGACCACGATCCAGACCAGCCGGAACGGCCATCCGCCCCAGAGCGTCGCTATGAGGATGAGCGCGGCAAGGACGAGCGCCGACGCAACCCTGAGCTTCAGCTCGCTCGGGCCCGGCCGCGGCGTGGCTGGCGCGGGTTCATTCACGCGACACTCACGCTGCGGTCGGCCGGAGCGGACACGCCGCCGAAACGGCGATCGCGCTGCCGATACTGTGCCAGCGCATCCTCGAAGGCGGCGCGGTCGAAGTCCGGCCACATCACCGGCGCGAAGATGAACTCGGCGTAGGCCGCCTGCCAGAGCAGGAAATTGGAGACGCGCGTCTCGCCCGAGGTGCGGATCACCAGTTCGGGATCAGGCAGATCGTGCGTGTCGAGCCCCGCCGCGAGCGCCGCTTCATCGATCGCGACCGGATCGAGGCGCCCGGCCGCCGCTTCGCTCGCGAGCCTGCGAGCCGCCCGCACGATCTCGTCGCGCGAGCCGTAGTTGAAGGCGATCACCAGCACGAGCCCGGTATTGGCGCGCGTGCTGGTTTCGGCATGCTCCACCAGGCGGCGCAGATCGGCGGCGAGGTTCTCGCGGTTGCCGATGATCCGGACCCGTACGTTGGCGGCCGAAAGCTCGGCCAGGTCCTTCTCGACGAAATGCCTGAGCAGCCCCATCAGGAAGGAAACTTCCGCGTGGGGGCGGCGCCAGTTCTCGGTCGAGAAGCTGTAGAGCGTCAGGACGGAGAGGCCGAGATCGCTGGCATTGCGGACCGTGCGCCGCAGCGCCTCCAGCCCACGGCGATGGCCCTCATGCCGCGGCAGGCCGCGCATCTGCGCCCAACGCCCGTTGCCGTCCATGATGATGGCGACATGGGCCGGATTTGGCACATCTGCCTCGCGCTGACCGGATGACATGCGGATGAGCCTCGCTCGGCCGGAAGGGCGCGGAACTCGTCCCGCGCAGGGGATCAGACGTGCAGGATTTCCTTTTCCTTCGCCGCGAGCGCCTGGTCGATCTCGGCAATGTGCTGGTCGGTCGCCTTCTGGACCAGATCGGAATTGCGCGCGGCATCGTCCTTGGTCATGTCGCCATCCTTCTCGAGCTTCTTGACGACGTCGATCCCGTCGCGGCGGACGTGACGCACGGCGACCTTGGACTCCTCGGCATATTTATGCGCGACCTTTACCATCTCCTTGCGACGCTGCTCGTTGAGCTCGGGGATGCGGATGCGCAGCACCTGGCCCTCGGTCTGGGGATTGAGGCCGAGATCGGATTCGCGGATCGCCTTGTCGACGGCGTTCACCATGCTGCGATCCCAGACCTGAACGCTGAGCAGACGCGGCTCCGGCACCGACACCGTCGCGAGCTGGCTCAACGGCGTGCGGGCGCCGTAAGCCTCGACCTGGATCGGGTCGAGCATGTTGGCGGAGGCGCGGCCGGAGCGCAGCGAGGCGAGGTCGCCCTTGAAGGACTGCACCGCGCCGGCCATGCGGCGCTTGAGGTCGGCGAGGTCGAACGTCGTCTGGGCCATGTCAATCAGGACCTTGCAGGTAATCCAAAATCGGCGCGACCATGGCGGCGGGGCCGCGCAGGGTCAAGAATTACATGCTCGAACAGCATGTTCCCCAGATCTGGGCAAGGGAAAAGCAGCGGTTCGAGCTGTTCATGGTGAAGCGGCAGGACAGGCTGGTCCGCTGCTTCGGGATACATAGATCAGTCTAGAGGCTTGCGACACGGCAAGCCAGCACCGCCGGCAAAGAACCACGGAGAAAAACGTGCCTCGCCTGAATCGTATCGTCGAGACCGCGCTCTATGTCGACGATCTCGACCGCTCCCGCGAATTCTACGAAGAAAAGCTCGGGCTCACCCCACTGCTGAAGACGAAAACCCTGTTTGCCTACGATGTCGGCGGCAGCAGCGTGCTGCTGCTCTTCCTGCGCGGGGCTTCCCTTAAGGTCCAGAACTCGGCCGGCGGCAGCATTCCCCCGCATGACGGCAGCGGCCCGCTCCACATCGCCTTTGCGATCGACACCGGGGAACTCGCGGCCTGGGAGGCGAAGCTGGACCAGCTCGGCATCGCCGTGGAAGGACGCATGGCGTGGGATCGCGGCAGCCGGAGCCTCTATTTCCGCGACCCGGACGGGCACATGCTCGAGCTCGCGACGCCCAGTCTCTGGAAGACCTACTGAGGCCTCAGGGCGTCACATAGGTCGCCCTGCCCTCGCCTCGCAGGACGGCGGCGAGCATGCCGGGCTCCGCGATCGAGAACACGACGATGGTCAGGCTGGCGTCGCGGGCGAGCGCGAAGGCAGCGGTGTCCATCACCTTGAGGTCGCGCTTGATGGCATCCTCATGGGTCAGCGTGTCGTAGCGGGTCGCCGCCGGGTCCTTCTTCGGGTCGGCGCTGTAGACGCCGTCGACCTGGGTCGCCTTGAGCAGATGGCTGCAGCCGAGCTCGGCCGCGCGCAACGCCGCGCCGGTGTCGGTGGTGAAATAGGGGTTGCCGGTGCCACCGCCGAGAATGACGACCTTGCCGTTGCTGAGATGATCGAGCGCGCGCTTGCGGGCATAGCTCTCGCAGAGCGAAGGCATCGGCACGGCCGACATGGCACGGGCAGGAGCGCCGGCCGCCTCGATCGAATGCTCCAGCGCCAGGGCGTTCATCACCGTGCCGAGCATGCCGATCGAGTCGGCCGTGGTGCGGTCGAGCCCCTTGTTGAGGCCCTGGACGCCACGGAAGAAATTGCCGCCACCGACGACGATGCCGATCTCGACGCCCTCGCGCGAGGCGTGGGCGATGTCGGCGGCGAGCGCCGTCAGGGTGGCGCCGTCGAGCCCGTTGCCGACAGGCCCCGCAAGGGCTTCACCGGAGAGCTTCACGAGAACGCGTTGGGGCCTCATCGATGTCTCTCCGTCAGTTCTGTCGTCCGCCGCGAATCGTGACGGGCCTATCTTCCTACAAAAAAGGCCGCGCGATGCGCGGCCTTTTTCGCATTCGTTACGGAGCTTGTCAGCCCGTGGTGCCGCCGGCGGCGGCGACCTCGGCCGCGAAGTCCTGCTCTTCCTTCTCGATGCCCTCGCCGAGCGCGAAGCGGGCGAAGCCCGTCAGCTTGACCGGGGCGCCAACCTTGCCCTCGATCTCCTTGAGGACCTGCGAGACCGACTTCGAGCCGTCATGGATATAGGCCTGCTCCAGCAGGCAGTATTCCTTGGCGTAGCTCTTCAGGCCGCTCTCGGTGATCTTCTCGAGCACATGGGCCGGCTTGCCGGCGTTCTTCTCGGCCAGGATCGCCTTCTCGCGCTCCAGAACTTCCGGGGCGACCGAGGCGAGGTCGAGCGCGACCGGGTTGGTCGCCGCGACATGCATGGCAAGCTGGCGGCCGAGCACGGCGAGTTCATCCGACTTGCCGGTCGACTCGAGCGCCACGATGACGCCGATCTTGCCGAGGCCGTCGGCGATCGCGCCGTGGACATAGGAGCCGATCACGCCCGAGGAGACCTTGAGCGAGGCGACGCGGCGCAGCGTCATGTTCTCGCCGATGGTGGCGATGGCGTTTGCGATGGCGTCCTGGACGGTGCTGCCGCCCGGATAGTGGTGGCCGAGCAGCGCCTCGACGTCGCCGCCACGCTCGAGCGCGACATCGGCGATGGTCTTGGCGAGCGCCTGGAACTCGGGGTTGCGCGCGACGAAGTCGGTCTCGGAGTTGACCTCGACGACCACGCCCTCATGGCCCTGCACGGCGACGGCGACGAGGCCCTCGGCGGCGACGCGGCCGGCCTTCTTGGCGGCCTTGGCGAGGCCCTTGGCACGCAGCCAGTCGATGGCTGCCTCGAGGTTGCCGTCGTTCGCGGAGAGCGCGGTCTTGCAGTCCATCATGCCCGCGCCGGTCTTGTCGCGGAGTTCCTTCACGAGTGCGGCGGTGATCGCTGCCATCTGTCTTGTCCTTGCTGTCGGTGCGGCGCAGGAGAGCCGGCCGCGGATCGGAATGTGCGGACGCCTTATGGGGAAACGCCGACGCTCCGTTTCCGGTCGTCGGCGCTGGTCGGCGTCAAATCGAGAGCCTGATTGCGACGCGCCGATGACGCGCCGCCATCATGCAGCCTGCATCAGGCGTCGGCGAGCTCGCGCGCCTGGGCGACCCAGCCCTCGCGCTCGATCTTGCCACCGAGCTTGAGGTCGTGATCGACCTTGGTCACGTCGGCCGGCGACATCGCAGCGATCTGCCAGAAGTGGTAGATGCCGCCGTCATTCAGCTTCTGGACCGCGTCCGGGCCCATGCCCGAGAGCTTGGTCAGATCGTCCGGAGCGCCACGCGGGGCGGTCAGCGTCTCGAAGGCGCCCGAAGCCGTCTCGAGAGCCTCCTCGACGACCGGCGCGTCAGCGGCGCCGAGGTCGATGCCCTGGTCGCCCGAAGCGCGGCCGATGCCGTCGATCGCGGCGCGGGCGATGAGGTCGCAGTAGAGCTGGATGGCGCGGCCGGCGTCGTCGTTGGCCGGGACCGGGAAGGTGATGCCATCCGGATCCGAGTTCGAGTCGACGATCGCGGCGACCGGGATGCCGAGGCGCTGAGCCTCCTTGATCGCCAGCTGCTCCTTGTTGGTGTCGATCACGAAGATCATGTCCGGCGTGCCGCCCATGTCCTTGATGCCGCCGAGAGCCTTCTCGAGCTTGTCGCGCTCACGCGACAGCATCAGACGCTCCTTCTTGGTCAGGCCGGTGCCGCCGCCGTTGAGCAGCTCGTCGACCTTGCGCAGGCGCTGGATCGAAGCCGAGATGGTCTTCCAGTTGGTCAGCATGCCGCCGAGCCAGCGGGAGTTGACGTAGTACTGGGCCGAGCGCTTGGCAGCGTCGGCGATCGAGTCCTGCGCCTGGCGCTTGGTGCCGACGAAGAGGACGCGGCCGCCGCGGGCGACGGTGTCCGAGACCGCCTGAAGGGCGCGGTGCAGCATCGGCACCGACTGCGACAGGTCGAGGATGTGGATGTTGTTGCGGACGCCGAAGATGAACGGCGACATCTTCGGGTTCCAGCGATGGGACTGGTGGCCGAAATGGGCACCGGCCTCGAGGAGCTGGCGCATGGAGAAATCAGGCAGAGCCATGGTAATCTTGTCCTTCCGGTTGAACCTCTGGAGCGCGAATGAACAGGCATGAGCTGCCGCGTCACCGGAACGCCTCGAGCAAGAGGCGGTACGCTCCATGTGGGATGGGCCAGCGCCTTACTAGGGATGGCGCCGCATTGCAAGCCGGGCCGGCCGAGAAAATCCGGCCCATCTCGTGAAACGCCCGCGCGATCCGGCGCGGGAGCTTGATGACGGCGGGAGGCCTCGGCCCCTGCTCACTGCGGCAGCCTGGCGCCCATCTGCTTCACGAGATCACCGATCTGCTTGCAATAGGCGGCCGGCGTGCCGTTCTGCATCTTGGCGATCGCCTCGATATTCTGCTCCATGCCCATGGCCGAAATCGTGCCCTTGCGGCCGGCAGCCTCGGCGGCGTCGCCGCCGCTGGCATCGGCCGGCGCGGGGATGAGGGCGATCAGCTTCTTCTGCACATCGACGGCGCCGGCGTCGATGTGCCCCTTCTCGACGCAATAGCCGAGAATGCCGAGCTGGTTGCGGGCGGCCTGATAAGCCACCTTGAGCTGGTCCGCCTGTGTCTGGGCGAAGGAAGGAGCGGCGGAGGCCAAAACAGCGGCGGCCGAAACGGCGATCAACGACTTATAAAAGATCATACTGGATATCCTCAGGCTATTATGTTCCCAAGCATGCAACCATGCTCGTCCCCCAACGCGTCTTGATTAGCCTTCGCACACCCCCTTCTCAACCGCAGACGTCGCAGGCCGGACCTGACCTGGCCGGCGGAGCTGCGCCTGGGCGATGTGCTTGCCGGCCGTTTCTCCGACGCGGTCTCCTTCGGCTAAGCGGATCGGCATGGGCCTGATCCTCGATCTCAGGACGATCTTCGTCACCGGCGCGCTGACCTGCTTCATCATCGGTGTGATGCAGTTGATGACGTTCGCGACCGGCCGCTTCACGCGCAGCCCGGTCTGGTGGGGCGCGAGCAGCCTGTGCATCGGCACCGGCCTGCTCTGCGCCGCGTTCAGGGATTCGATTCCCGATGTGCTCTCCATCGAATTCGCCAATACGGCGATGCTGGCCGGCTGCCTGCTTCTGCTCTTCGGCATTCGCCATTTCGCCGGGCGCGAGCTGCACTGGTTCGGCTTCACCATCACGTTGCTCGCGGTCTGGATCCTGCTCTCGCTGTCTCCGGGCCCTCAGGGTTACGCGGCGCGGGTCCTGATCGTGGCCGTCGTGATGGCCTTCTGCGATGCGGCGATCGTGCGCGAGGCCGTCCGGCTCGGACTGCAGGAGAAGCTGCGTTCGGCCTGGCTGCTCGCGATCCTGTTCGCTCCGACGGTCGTGATCTATGGGGGGCGCATCGTGCTTGCCGCGCTCGATCAGGTCGGCACCACGCTCTTCCCGCGCGACTCGGGCGTCAACGCCTGGCTGGCGGCGACCGGCGTAACGTTCATCATCCTTCGCGGCCAGGCGCTGCTGCTGCTCGCGGCGGAGCGCTCGAACCGGATGCTCGCCGCCCTCGCCCGCCGCGATCCCCTGACCGGTGCGATGAACCGCTCCGGCATCGAGCAGTGGCTCGACGGGCAGATGCGCGGCGCCCTGCATGGCGGCATGACGGCATCCATCCTCCTGGTCGACATCGACCACTTCAAGGCGGTCAACGACACGCATGGCCATGCGGCCGGCGACGAGATCCTGCGTGTCTTCGCACATGCAGTGCGGGGGCAACTGCGCAGCGGCGACATCCTCGCCCGGCAGGGCGGCGACGAGTTCGCGATCATCCTCCCCAATGTCGGCGTGCGGGAGGCGGTGCGCGTCGCCGAGCGGATCCGCGGCGTCTTCAAGGATGCGCTGGCCCAGTTCAAGGAACTGCCAGGGCCGCCGACGCTGAGCATCGGCGTCGCCGAGAGCGATCTGCGCGCCCGCAGCCTCGACCAGTTGCTGGCCGAGGCCGACCAAGCTCTCTACCGGGCCAAACGGCTCGGCCGCGACCGCGTCCAGGCGCAGCTCAAGCCGCTCGAAGCCTGAGCCGCGGCCGGCCCTTCCGTTCAGGTTGCTCC
>NZ_JBIWYK010000119.1:0-7738 GCF_044752385.1 Allobosea sp. CER48
GGCGCCGGCCTTCGCCGCGGCCGCGTTACGGCTCGGACACGCCCGGATTCAGGCGGCGCTGGCGACGATGACGCGGTTGCGGCCGCCGTCCTTCGCCCGATACAGCGCGTCGTCGGCGCGCTTCATGATGTCCGCCGACGACGCGTCTCCGGCCCGGCGATACGCAACGCCGACCGAGACCGTCACCCGGATGTCGCGCGTTCCGTTCTGGATGGCGAAAGGCTCGCTTTCGACCCGCTCGCGAATGCGCTCCGCGACATGGCTGGCGGCTGCGCGCCCGGTGTCGGGCAGGACCACCACGATCTCCTCCCCGCCGAGGCGCGCGACGAGATCGATCCCGCGCGTGCAGGCGCGGACCCGCACGGCGAATTCGCGCAGCACCTCGTCACCAGCATCGTGGCCCCAGGAGTCGTTGACGGCCTTGAAGTGATCGATGTCGAGCAGCAGGATTGCGAGCGACCGGGCGCGCAGGGCCGACTCGTCGAACATCATCGCGAGCCGGCTGTCCATGAAGCGGCGGTTGTGCAGCCCCGTGAGCTGATCCCGCACCGCCATTTCCATCGACGACTGAACGCTGTCGCGCAGCCGCTCGGTGAAGCGCTTGCGACGAACCTGGATGCGGACACGGGCCAGGAGCTCGTTGCGGTCGATCGGGCGCAGCAGGAAGTCATGCGCGCCAAGGTCGAGGCCGCGCAGGATGCGGGCGCGATCCTCGGCCTCTCCCATCAGCAGCACCGAGAGGTTGCGCGTGCGTTCGAGCGAGCGCAGCTGGCTGCACAGGCGCAGACCATCCTGGTCCTGCAGGTTGAGGCTGATGATCACGCTGTCGAAACTGCCCTCGGCGGCACGCAGCGCCGCCTGCTGCACGTCGCCCTCGACCTCGACTTCGTGGAAGGTGGACAGGGCGCTCTGGATGCGCTCCACCGCGTTCGGGCGGTCCTCGACGAGCAGGATGCGGCCGTTGAGGCCGGTCTCGGCCGCCGCGGCCACCAGCGGATCGGCGATGCCGAGCCGGGCGGAGGCCATGGCGCGGCTGCGCAGCTCGTCGGTCATCTCCTTGAGGCGCGTCAGGCTGCGCACGCGGGCCAGGAGAGCGGCATCGTCGAGGGGCTTGGTCAGGAAATCATCGGCCCCGGCGTCCAGCCCCTGCAACCGGTCGCGCGGCTGGTCGAGCGCCGTGACCATGATGACGGGAATATGCGCGGTGGCCGGCGTACGCTTCAGCCGCCTGCAGACCTCGAAGCCGTCCATGCCCGGCATCATCACGTCCAGCAGGACGATGTCCGCTTCGCCGCGTTCGCAGATGGCGATCGCCTCGCGTCCGCCCAGCGCCGTCACCACGTCGAAATACTCGGCCGTCAGCCGGGCCTCGAGCAGCTTCACATTGGCGGCGATGTCGTCGACGACGAGGACGCGGGCGGTCATGGTGCACTCACTGGCCGCTCAGGCCGCGCCGGCATAGGTGCGGACCGTCTCCAGGAATTTGGCCACGGAGATCGGCTTGGAGAGATAGGCTTCGCAGCCCCCCTCGCGGATCCGTTCCTCGTCCCCCTTCATCGCGAAGGCCGTGACCGCGACCACGGGAATGGTCTTGAGGTCATCGTCCTCCTTGATCCATTTCGTGACTTCGAGGCCCGAGACCTCCGGAAGCTGGATATCCATCAGGATCAGCGCCGGGTGATGCGTCCGCGCCAGCTCGATAGCCTCGATGCCATCGGACGTCTTCAAGGTCGCATAGCCATGCGCCTCGAGAAGATCGTTGAAGAGCTTCATGTTGAGCTCGTTGTCTTCGACGATCAGGATCGTCTTCATCAGGCCGCCCTTCATTCGCGCCAGGGAGCGTCCGCCATATGCCGGCGGCCTTTCCAAAATGGCGGCGTCGTTCGATGATTGTGGTAGCACGCGAGCAGTTGACGAAACACAAACCGGATACGCGACTCCCAGGCCATGGCACCAAGACTGACCATCGAGGACGCAGAGACGCTGGCGCTGCGTGCCCTCGCCTTCCTGGCCGCGGAACCGGAGCGGATCGAGCCCTTTTTGAGCGCGACCGGCCTCAACCCTGCCAATCTGCGCTCAGCGGCAGGCGAGCCCGGCTTCCTTGGCGCCGTGCTCGACCATATCGCGGGAAGCGATTCGCTCCTGCTAGAATTTGCCGAAAATTTAAGGCTGAATCCTGAAATCGTGGCTTCGGCGCGCCACGTCCTCGCCGGGCCGGAGCCGGACGACTTCTCGTGACCGCCGCCCCCCACCGGCTGCGCAGCCTATGCCGCGATTGCCTGGCGGATCATGATGCCGTCGGCCCGCAGCGGCGCTGCCCGGCCTGCGGTTCGCCACGACTGCTCAGCCATGCCGAGCGCGACACCCTCAATCTCGCCCATATCGATTGCGACGCCTTCTACGCGACGATCGAGAAACGCGACGACCCGAGCCTCCAGGACAAGCCGGTCATCGTCGGCGGCGGCAAGCGGGGGGTGGTCTCGACCTGCTGCTACATCGCACGCACCTATGGCGTGCGCTCGGCCATGCCGATGTTCAAGGCGCTGAAGGCCTGCCCAGAGGCAGTGGTGGTCAAGCCGAACATGGCGAAATACGTCACTGTGGGCCGCGAGGTCCGGCAGATGATGCGCGAGCTGACGCCACTGGTCGAACCGCTCTCGATCGACGAGGCCTTTCTCGACCTCGGCGGCACGGAGCGCCTTCACCACGCCAGCCCGGCCGTGACGCTGGCGCGCTTCGCGAAGCGGGTCGAGGCCGAGCTCGGCATCACCGTCTCGGTCGGGCTGTCCTACGCCAAGTTCCTGGCCAAGGTCGCGTCCGACCTCGACAAACCGCGCGGATTCTCGATCATCGGCCGCGGAGAGGCGGTCGCCTTCCTCGCCGACAAGCCGGTCAGCCTGATCCCCGGCATGGGCCCCGCGAGCGTCGCCAAGCTGGCGGAGGGCGGCTTCAAGCTGATCGGCGACCTGCGCGAGGCGCCGGTCGAAAAGCTCTTCCGCCTCGCCGGCAAGGACGGCCCGCGCCTCAAGAATCTCGCCAACGGCATCGATGCACGCCTGGTCACGCCCGAACGCGAGACCAAGAGCGTGTCGAGCGAGACGACGCTCGACGTCGATCTTTCGGCCTTCGAGGAACTCGAGCCGATCCTGTGGCGGCTCTGCGAGAAGACCTCGAAGCGGCTGAAGGCCCAGGAACTCGCCGGGCGAACCATTACTCTCAAGCTGAAGACGGCCGATTTCCACATCATAACCCGCGCGACCAGGCTGCCCGAGCCGACGCAGCTCGCCGCCCGCCTGTTCGCGGCCGGGCGCGATCTGCTGAAGCGCGAATGCAACGGCCCGCGCTACCGGCTGATCGGCATCGGCACGAGCGATTTCAGCCCGCCGGAAGAAGCGGACCATGGCGATCTCGCGGATACCGCGACGCCGCGTCTCAAGGCAATGGAGGGCGCGCTCGACAAGCTGCGCGCCCGCTTCGGCGACGAAGCGATCGGCAAGGGGCTCAGCCTCAGGCTGCCGCAACGCCGCTCCGGCGAGCCGGCTATTTCGCGCAAGCTTCCTGAGGAAGAAGATCCAGGCGCGTGAGCGTGCCACGCAGCGCGAAGCTCCCGTAGTCCAGCCTGATCGCGCCGGTGACGCCGTTCTCGTAGAGCTCGAAGGAGATCGTGTAGGACGGCGTCGATTCACCCGAGCCGACCTTGAAATAGGAGATCGTCACCGGCCAGCGCGCCATCTTCTCGAATTCGGTGCGCTGCAGCGGTTTCTCCGACGGCTCGCTCTCGATCCGCTTCCCGATGATCGAGAGCGTGTCGTAGACCTCCTTGCCGGAATTGGCGCCGTCATAGAGCCGTACGTTCAGCGTAGGCTTTCCGGCGCGCGCCGCCTGAATCACCGCCTTCATCTGCGCGTTCGGGAACAGCGCGTCGGCGCCCTCCCGATGCGTCTCGGGTTTGGGCTGGCGCAGCTTCACCTCGTACCCACCGCCGTTCTTCTCGGCCGTGCCGTCGATCGTCTCCGGCTTGGTGCCGCCGGAAGAGCTCTCGGTCTTGAAGCGATAGCTTCCGCCGTCGCCCGCCTCGAAGCTGGTTGTCCGGGCATCGATCACCCGCGGCCCCGCCTCGGTGCCAAGCTGCGTGACCTGCCGAAAGGACAGCGCATAGCCTTCGCAGGCATCGCCGGTGAACTCGAAGGCGATGCGCCCCTTGGCAGCCTCGATGTTCCCCGAGGGCTTGGCGTTGTCGAGGACGAGGTCGTAGACGGCGCGGTGTGGCGCAAGCACCACCCGGTCCGGCGCGGGCTGCGCCGCCGTCACCTGCGCCCAGGCCGGCCCCGCGGCCAGCAGCAGGGCTGCGATACCGACCCGGCCCGCATGGCCAGCCAGCCTCAAGCTTGTGTCGTTCATTGCGCCGCTTTTCCGTTCCATCCTCGGTTGGAAATCTAGGTGCATTGCGGCAATGGCGCAAACATGGCGGTGAGCCCGGCTCCCGACGCCGCACCAGCCCTGCCTGCCGGGCATGCCCCGATGCTTGCGGGCCGTCCGGGCATCGGCCATGAAAGGCGGTCTCGCAAGATCGGTCCCAGAGACCCTGCCTCGCTCGCGGAGCCATGCTCATGAACGTCGTCGAAACGCGCCTCGCCGAACTCGGAATCACACTGCCAAGCCCGGCGGCTCCGGTCGCCAACTACGTGCCCTATGTCATCACCGGAAACCTCCTGATCATCTCCGGCCAGATCTGCTTCGGGCTCGACGGAAAGCTCTCCGACAAGCACAAGGGCAAGCTCGGCGCCGAGATCTTCAACGAAGCCGGCCTCGAAGCGGCGCGCCTGTGCGCGATCAACGTGTTCGCTCAGGCGAAGGCGGCACTCGACGGCGATCTCGGCAGGATCGTGCGCTGCGTGCGCCTCGGCGGCTTCATCAACGCTGCCCCGCATTTCGCGGCGCTGCCGGCGATCATGAACGGCGCATCGGACCTGATGGTCGAAGTGCTCGGCGACAAGGGGCGCCATGCCCGCTCGACCGTGGGCGTCGCCGAACTTCCGGCTGACGCCGCCGTCGAAGTCGAGGCGATGTTCGAGATCATCTGATGGCACAGTCTTCCAACACCGTCAGCCGGCCCGATTTGGGCTGGCTGATTGCCCGGCCGATCGCGCATCGCGGCCTGCACGAGCTTGCGGCCGGCGTGATCGAGAACAGCGCCTCCGCGGCCGAGGCCGCCATTGCCGGCGGTTTCGGCATCGAGTGCGACGTCCAGCTCACCGCCGACGGTGACGCCGTGGTCTTCCACGACTTCGTGCTCGACCGCCTGACCGGCGAAAGCGGCGCCGTCGTCGAGCGCAAGGCCGACGCGCTCTCCAGGATCGTGCTGAAGGGCAGCAGCGACCGCATTCCGACCCTGTCGGGCTTCCTCGACCTGATCGGCGGGCGCGTGCCCCTCGTCATCGAGATCAAGAGCCGGTTCGACGGCAACCTGGCGCTGACGCGTCGGACGGCCGAGGTTCTCGCCGGCTACAAGAGCCATCCGATCGTGATCAAGTCCTTCGATCCCGATATCGTGACTGCGCTGCGAGAGATCGCGCCGGAGATTCCACGCGGCATCGTAGCGATGAACGCCTATGATTACGGCGACTACGACAGCCTGTCGCCGGTCCGGAAGCATGCCCTCGCCAACCTGCTGCACTTTACCGAGAGCCAGCCGCATTTCCTCTCCTGGAAGGTCGTCGATCTGGAGAGCGCGGCGCCCTATCTCTGCCGCAACGCGCTGGGGATGCCGCTTATGAGCTGGACGGTGCGCACGCCGGAAGAGCGGCAGCGGGCGGCGCAGTTCGCCGACCAGATGGTCTTCGAGGGCTTTCGTCCTTGAGCGACGGCGCCAGCGCGGGTCTCAGCGTTCGCGTCGCGACCTCGCTCAGCGCCATCCCCGCAGGCGCATGGAATGCCTGCGCCAATCCCCACGCATTGCTGGACGCCCTGTCGGCGTCCGGCGATGCCGATGCCGCGACCGATCGGGACAACCCTTTCGTCAGCCATGAATTCCTGATGGCGCTGGAGGAGAGCGGCTGCACCGGCCGCCGCAGCGGCTGGTCGCCCGCCTACCTCCTCGTCGAGGACGAGATGGGCCAGTTGCTGGCCGCAGCGCCGAGTTTCCTCAAGAGCCACAGCCAGGGCGAATATGTCTTCGACCATGGCTGGGCCGACGCCTATGAACGTGCGGGGGGGCGCTATTACCCCAAACTGCAGGTCGCAGCGCCCTTCACGCCGGCGACGGGGCCACGGCTGCTCGTCGCCGATGGGCCCCGCGCCGCGGAGGCGCGGGCGGCGCTGATCGCCGGCCTGGAGGCCTTGCGGTCGCAGACGCAGGCTTCCTCCGTCCATGTGACCTTCGCCCAGGAGCCGGACGTCGCCGCGCTGGAGCAGGCCGGCTACCTGGAGCGCAACGACCTGCAGTTCCATTGGCAGAACGAAGCTTTCGCGGACTATGACGATTTCCTGGCGACGCTGGCCTCGCGCAAGCGCAAGGCGCTGAAGCGCGAGCGGCGCGAGGCCCTCTCGGCCGGCATCACCGTCGAGGCGCTGTCGGGTCGTGATCTGACCGAAGGTGTCTGGGACGACTTCTTCGCCTTCTACGAGGACACCGGCTCGCGCAAATGGGGCCGGCCCTATCTCAATCGCGCGTTCTTTTCGCGGGTCGGCGCGGCGATGGGCGAGCGCATCGTGCTCATGATGGCGAAGCGCGCCGGGCGCTACATCGCCGGGGCCATCAATTTCCGCGGCGCCAACACCCTCTACGGCCGCAACTGGGGCTGCATCGAGGACCATCCCTTCCTGCATTTCGAGGTCTGCTACCATCAGGCGATCGACTATGCGATCGCGCACGGCCTCGCCCGCGTCGAGGCCGGGGCGCAGGGCGAGCACAAGCTGGCGCGCGGCTACCGGCCCGTCATCACGCGCTCGCTGCACCATATCGCCGATCCAGGCCTGCGCAGGCCGGTCGCTGCCTATCTGACGCAGGAGCGGGCGCAGATCGCCGCAGTCCAGGCAGCGCTCATGGCGGAATTGCCGTTCCGCAAGACAGGCGCAAGCGATGGCTGACATTGCGGCCACGCCGGCGGCGATCGGCACGACGTTCTGCGGGGATGCCGAACTCGGCTATCGACGCAATCTCACGGACTTTGCGAGCCCGCTCCTGCTCGACGAGAGCTACCGGCTCGCCCATCTGCCTCTGGTCGCGCCCAACCACCCGGGCGTCATCGCGCGCCGCGACGGCAGGTTCTACGAAATGGGCCGGCATCCGCGCGTTTTCTCGCTGGTGCTACCGGTCGATGATGGAGTGCTCCAGGCCTCGCCCGCCTTTCGTGCCCTGGAGGATGAACTCAGGGCAGCGCCCTTCGCCGGCAAGATCGCCTGGAACATCCTGCCGAAGCGCCGCGGCAAGCTGCACGCCACGCTCTGCGGCTCGCTCGCAACCGGTGAGCCGGCGACGGCGACGCAAGCCACGCGCGACGCATTGAGCCGGATCGAGCCTTTCAACGTGGAGCTTCGCGGGCTGTTTTCCGGCAATGTCAATCGCGGCCGCCTCTATCTTGCGGTCTATCCGGAGAAGCGCGCGGGCGCCAACGTGTTGCAGGCGGTGCAGGCCGCCTTCGGGCGCCCGCCCGGCGATCTCTGGCTCGTAGGGCTCTATAATTTCACGGACGATCTCGACGGCGCGTAAACGGCGGCATTGGCGGATATCGTCGCT
>NZ_JBIWYK010000120.1:0-7731 GCF_044752385.1 Allobosea sp. CER48
TCGGGCGAGCCCCTAGGGTCCGCCAGACAGGGTGGTGGCGTCCCGGCCGTCCCGCCTTGCTACGATGCGGACCCGGCTCAGGAAGGCTTCCATGGCGCGCCATCACTTCGTTCCGACACGCTATTCCAACGTGATCGGCACCCTGCCGCCGGTTCTGGAGATCGCCAGCGGCGACAGCGTCGTCACCACCACGCTCGACGCTGCCGGCTTCGGCGGCGACGGCGTGCAGCACGCCCCGCGCGGCAACCCGATGACCGGTCCCTTCTTCATCACGGGAGCCGAGCCCGGCGATGCGCTGCTCGTCACGATCGAGCGGATGACGCCGAACCGGAAGACCGGCTGGACCTACTCGCCGCTGGCGCCCGGCGTGCTCGATCCGTCGATCCTGGCGGAACTGCCGAAGCGCGAGCGCCATGAATGGGCGATCGACGCGCAGGCCGGCACGGTGAAGCTCCTGGAGCCCTCCGCCCGCATCAGGGACTGGAGCTTCCCGCTTGCGCCGATGCTCGGCTGCTTCGGCGTCGCGCCGGAGCGCGGCCAGGCGATTTCGACCGCGACCAGCGGCGCCTATGGCGGCAACATGGATTACCGCCTGTTCGGACCGGGCGCGACGATCGCCTTCCCGGTCTTCGTGGAGGGCGCGCTGTTCTTCCTCGGCGACGGCCATGCCTGCCAGGGCGACGGCGAAATCGCAGGTACCGGCGTCGAGACTTCGTTCGAGGTCGAATTCTCGGTGAAGCTCGTCAAGAAGCTTGGACTGCGCTGGCCGCGCTGCGAGACCGGGACCGACCTGCTGGTGATTGCCGCCGGGCGTCCGCTCGACCAACCCCTGCAATTCGCGACGACCGAGCTGCTGCGCTGGGTCGGCGAGGATCTCGGCGTCGATCCCGTCGAGGCGAGCCACCTGCTCGGACAGGCGGTGCGCTACGACATCGCCAACGTCTTCAACCCCGCCTATTGCGTTGCCGCCCGGCTTGGGAAGACCGAACTCACGCGCGCGATGTCGTTCCGCGCTCGCGGCTGATCTCCACACCCTCCATCGAAACGCCGATCAAGAAGACCCGCCATGTCCAAGGATACCGCCGCCCTGAAGGCCGAGCTGCTTCAGGCGATCGATGCGCGCCGCGACGAGATCGTCGCACTGCTGCGCCGCTTCCTGCGCATCAAGAGCGTCAACCCGCCGGGCGACACCCGCGAGGCTGCAGCCTTCGTACGGGAACTGCTCGACGCGGCCGGCGTGCCGCATCGCACTGAAGCCTTCGTGCCGGAAATGCCGAATATCATCGGCCGCTGGGAAGCCGGCCGCCCGGGCCGCCACCTCATCCTCAACGGCCATATGGACATCTTCCCCGTCACCAACGAGAGGCTGTGGGAAGCCGAGATCGTCGACGGCAAGATCATGGGCCGCGGCGCCTCCGACATGAAGACGGGGACGCTGGCCTCGATCCTGGCCTATTGCCAGCTCTACCCCCATCGCGAAAAGCTCGGCGGCGCCTTGTCGCTGACGGTGGTCTCGGACGAGCAATCGGGCGGTCGCTACGGCACCAAGTTCCTGTTCGACGAATTCGGCGACGAGATGGAGGCCGATTGCTGCCTCAATGGCGAGCCCAGCGGCCTCGCCAATCTGCGCTTCACAGAGAAGGGCACGCTGCGCTTCTCGCTCTCGGCGAAGAGCATCGGCGGCCATGGCGGCTACGCCCATCGGGCGCGCAACCCAATCGCCGATGTAAGCCGGCTCGTGACCGTGATCTATGACCGCTACCACCTCAAGCTCGCCGAGCTGCCGCCCGAGATCGACGCGGTTCTGACCTCGCCGGAAACGATCGCAGCCGCCGATCTCAATCTCGGCAAAGGTGCCGGCGATGTCGCCCGGCGGATCACCGTCAATGTCGGCATCCTGCAGGGAGGGCAGAAGGCGACGCAGATCCCGACGCATTGCATCGCCCATCTCGACATGCGCATCCCGATCGGCTCCGATCGCGACGCGATCCGGGCCGATCTCGAAGCGCTCGCCCGGGAGGTCGATTGCGAGATGGTGGTCAACGAGGACCACAGCTATCCCGCGAGCCTGACCGATCCGTTCAGCGAGATGGCGAACATCCTGCGCGGCAATATTCGCGAGCTGCTCGGCCACGACGCGCCGCCCGTGTCGAGCCTCGGCGGCACCGATACGCGCTACTGGCGCTGGCGGGGCGTTCCCGCCTTGATCTGCGGCCCCTCCCCGATCAGCATGGGCACCGACGAGGAGCACGTCACCATCGACGAGGCCATCGCCGTGATGAAGCTGCACGTCGCCTGTGCGGTCGATTATCTCGGCTCGACCGGAAAGGCCGGGTAGCGCTCAGCCCGCCGGAACCGGCGCCGCCTCGGCGAGCAGGCCCGCCGCTTTGAGATCAGCCCAGAGCGCGGCCGGCACCGGCCGCGCGACGAGGTCGAGATTGCGGGCGACCTCCTGCGGCGTCACCGCGCCGAGCACGATCGTCGCGACCGCCGGATGGGCGGCGCAGAAGGCGAGCGCGGCCTGCGGCAGCGCGACGCCATGGGCCGAGCAGACCGCCTCGATCCGCGCGACGCGCGCCAGCACCTCCGGCGGTGCCGGCTTGTAGTTGTAGTAGGCGCCGGGCCTGGCGCCGGTGGCGAGGATGCCGGAGTTGAAGACGCCGGCCAGCATCACCGCGATCTTCTTCTCGAGGGCGAGCGGCAGGAACCCGGCGAGCGCGCCCTGCTCCAGCAGCGAATAGCGCCCGGCCAGCATCATCACGTCGAAATCGCCGGCGCGGGCGAAGCGCACGCACATCTCGGCCTCGTTGACGCCGACGCCGATCGCCTTGACCACGCCGGATGAGCGCAGCTTCTCCAGCGCCCGATAGGCACCGTCCATCGCCTCGGCGAAGCGCCGCTCCATCCTGTCGCCATGGGTCCAGACATCGACGTCGTGGATCAGCAGGATGTCGATATGGTCGGTGCCGAGGCGGAGCAGCGACTGCTCGAAGGAGCGCATCGCGCCATCGTAGGAATAGTCGATCACCGCCGGATGCGGCAGGCCCCCTGCATAGCCCGAGCCTTCGCGCTTCGGCTCGCCGGCCTGCATCCAGCGGCCGACCTTCGTCGAGACGATGACGCTGCCGCGCGGCACGCTGCGGAGCGCGGCGCCGATGCGGTGCTCGGAGAGGCCGTGCCCATAGAGCGGCGAGGTATCGACCAGATTGATGCCGGCCGCGAGCGCGGCCCGGACCGTATCCTGCGCCGTGACCTCGTCGAGATGGCCATAGAGGTCGCCGAGCGGCGCGCCACCGAAGCCGATCAGGCGGGGCCTGAGCCCGGCGATCGGCCGGCCGCACGGAACGGAACCCGGGGCCGGCCCGGATGGGGAGAGTTCAACGCCGTTCGTCATCGCTGGTCCGGAAGGCAGGAGGGAGCGGCAGATTTGCGGATTGCCCGGAGGCGCGCAAGCCTGCCCTCGCCTCAGGCGCCGACCTTGGCGAGCACGTCGGCCCTCAGGAAGCGCTCGATGAACAGCATGAACAGCACCGAGGGCACGAGCAGGATCAGCGCGGTGATCGACGCGACCTGGTAGTTGCCGCCCATCGCCGCATTGTAGAGCAGGAGCGGCAGCGTCGTGACCTGGGGGACACCGACGAAGAAGGTGCCGGTGAACTCGTCGAGCGATTCCAGGAAGACGAAGATGCCGCTGGCGATGATGCCGGGTGCCGCCAGTGGCAGCGTCACCGAGAAGAAAGCCTTCAGCGGCGAGGCGCCGATATTGCGCGCCGCGAGCTCCAGATCCTTGTCGACCGCGGCGAAGGCGGCCGCAGCGATCCAGACGGAATAGACGAGGCCGTGGGCTGCGTGGACGAGCACCACGGCGAAGACCGTGCCGTTGATACCGATACTGTAGAAGACGCGGGCGACGTTGATGTAGATCGCGACCGAGGGAAAGGCCTGCGGCAGCAGGAACAGCACCATGAAGAAGGCGCGCGCCGGGAGTTTCAGCCGCGCCAGCGCGTAGCCGGCGGGGATCGAGAGCGCGAGAGCGACGAGAACCGTGAGCACCGCGATCCAGACGGAGGTCGCAAGCGAGGCCATGGCGTCGCCGGTCGGCCGGAAGACCTGCTCCCAGTAGCGCGTGCCGTAGACCACCGGCAGCTTGTAGGGGGTGTACCAGCGCTCGGCGACGGACCAGAGCGCCAGATTGACCAGCGGCCCGATCAGGAAGAAGGCGAAGGCCGCGAGCGCGAAGGCCGCCAGCAGCATGCGGATTCCGGAAGCGGCGCGGATCATGGCGTGCCCTCCTTCGCCATGCCCCGTTTGAGGTAGATGATCGCCGCGCCGGCCGAGATCAGATAGGTGATGACGCCGAGCGCATTGGCCGTGGCGTAGTCGCCATAGGCGTTGATGCGGAAGGCCATGTCGACTGTCAGCATCGTCGGCTGCGAGCCCGCCACCATCATCGGCACCGACAGCACCGAGAGCATCGTCACGAAGGAGAGGACGAGCGCGACGAGGAGCTGCGGCATCACCTGCGGCAGGGCGAGTTCGACGAGGACGCGCATCCGCGATGCCCCGAGATTGCGTCCGGCCTCAAGCGTGGCGCGGTCGAGCGCGGCGAGCGCGCCGGCCAGCAGCAGCGCGACGAAGGGCGTCTGCTTCCAGACGAAGGTCGCGATGATGCCGCGCCAGTCGAGGAAGCTTACCGCCTGCAGCGGCTCCATCAGTCCGAGCGAGACGAAGGTGTTGTTCATCAGCCCGTTCTTGGCGAGGAAGGTGCGCATGCACTGCGCCGCGACGATGAAGGGGATGAAGAGCGGCCAGCGATAGAGCGCCTTCAGCGTGCCGACGATGTAGCGGTTCTCGCCCAGCGTCAGCGTGCCGGCGATGACGATCGCCGCGAGCCCGGTCAGCAGGCAGGAGGCGAGCACGATGATGACGGTGAAGAGGATGTCGCCCGAATAGAGCTCCCAGGCCTTGGCGAAGGCCTGCAGCGAGAAGCCGCCCTGCGGACCGGTGAAGGCCGAGATCAGCGAGAAGCAGAGCGGATAGAGAAACAGCGCCGCGACGAGCGCGAGGCCGGGCGCGATCAGCAGCAGGGCAAGCTGGCGTTGGGACAGGGACATTCTCGGTTCCGGCTAACCAATTTGCTGCGGCGGAGAAGGCCGTCATGGTCGGGCCTGACCCGAACATCTCGGAGACCAGCGCGAGCTGGTCGCGAGATCCCCGGGCCAGGCCCGGGGGTGACGTGGGACGAGGACGGGACGACGCGGAGCTGCCACATCATCCCGTCGGGCGAACCTCAGTTCGCGACCTTCTTCTCGTAGCCCTCGAGGATGTCGTTGAAGTAGGGCGCGATCGGGAAGGGCTTGCCGTTGGTGGCGAGTTCGGTCGGCGTGACATCGGTGAAGAGCTTGTCCCAGGCGGCCTTGTCGAGCTTGCCTTCGAGGTTCTTGGCGTCGATGCCCGGATACCAGTTGAACTTCTTGACGATGCCGTCCGCCTGGACCTGGGGGCTTGTCGCGAGCGCGATGAAGGCCTCGGCCAGCTTCTTCTGGGCCGACTTCTCCGGCACGGCATAGTACATCGGCTGGCCGGGCATGCCGGGCGAAACGAGCTTCAGCTTCATGTTCGGAGGCAGCTTGCCGTCGGCCTGCCAGGAATAGAACATGTCAACCCAGACCGGGCCGATCGCGATCTCGCCGCGGTTCAGCATGTCGAGCGTGCCGGCGTTGCCGGGGGTGATCACGGCATTGGCGTTGAACGCCTTGAGATCGGCGAAGGCCTTGTCCCAGTTCGCCTTGGTGGCGGCGTCGTAGGGGCCCTTCATCAGCTTGTCGGCGTCGCCGCCGAAGGCATAGACCCAGCCGGCGACGAAGGAGACGCCGGACATGCCGCCCTTGATGCCGTTATAGCCGAACTGCTTGGGGTTCTTCTTGGCCCAGTCGGCGAGCTCGGCGAAGGTCGCCGGCGGCGTCTTGACCATGTCGGCGTTGTAGGCGAGCGCGGTCTGCGACTGGAACATCGGGATGACGAAGCCGGTCACGTCGGTGCCGAGCGCGTTCTTGGCATTGTCGCCGGTCGCGAGCTTCGCGGTGTCGACATTGGCCGTATACTTGTTCAGCAGCCCTTCCTTGACCATCTGGCCGGCGGCCTTCTGGTGGATGACGACCACGTCGAAATCGGTCGTGGCGGCACCCTTCTGGGCATCCAGCTTCTCGTAGATCTTCTGTGAGCCGGAATCGCCGGGGCCGGTGCCGACCGAGACGACCTTCACGCCCGGGTGGGCCTTCTCGAACATCGGCCCGAGATAGTCCTTGACGTAGTCGACCATGTTCTGGTCGCCGGCGGAGGCGACGTTGAGGGTCTGCGCGGAAAGCGGCGAAGCCACGATCAGCGCGGCGAGCGAGCAGGCAAGCGTGATAATGCGCATGTGTCTGACTCCCTGTCAGGCGGCGATCCCGGCCTCGGTCGCCGGGAAGATGTGAAGGCGCTGCAGCGGAATGCGCAGCCCGACCTTCGTTCCGAGTTCGTGACGGTCGGCATCGTCGACCGTGATCTGGCGGCCTGCGGCTTCCACCTTGTAGCGGTAGATGCCGCCGGGATAGGCGCGCGCGGCGATGGTGCCGGGGACGAGGAGGTCTCCGCCGGCAGCCGGGGCGTCGAGCGCATCGAGGCTCGCGACGTCGTCGCGGAAATAGGCGAGCATCTCGCCGGCCGGCAGCGCCGACGCGGCTGCGCCGGCAAGCGTAGCGCGGGCGTCACCGGCAGCGACCGAGGCCTGCGCCTCGCCGCGCTCGATGCTCAGCGGCAGCACGTTCTCCGCACCCATGAAGTTGGCGACGAAGGCAGTGGCAGGACGATCATACACCTCCTCCGGCGTGCCGACCTGCGCGACATGGCCGGCCTGCATGATGACCAGCCGGTCGGCCATGGTCATGGCCTCCTCGCGATCATGGGTAACGTGGACGGCGGTCAATCCGAGCCGCTGCTGGATCGCGCGGATCTCGTGGCGCATCGTCATGCGGATCTTCGCGTCGAGATTGGAGAGCGGCTCGTCGAGCAGGAGGATGCCGGGGTCGATGGCGAGCGCCCGACCGAGCGCCACGCGCTGGCGCTGGCCGCCGGACAGGGCGGTGACCTTGCGCTCCTCATAGCCGGACAGGCCGAGGAATTTCAGCATCTCGCCGACCTTGGCGGCGATCTCCGCCTTCGACTTGCCCCGCAGCTTGAGGCCGTAGCCGATATTCTGCAGCACGGTCATGTGCGGCCAGAGCGCATAGGACTGGAAGACCATCGCCATGCCCCGCTTTTCCGGCGGCAGCCCGGCGACGTCCTTGCCGCCGACCATGATCGAGCCAGACTCGACCGGTACGAAGCCTGAGAGCGAGCGCAGCAGCGTGGTCTTGCCGCAACCGGACGAGCCCAGCAGCGCCGTGAAGCTGCCCGGGGCGAAATCCAGATCGATGCCGTGGAGCACGCGCGTGCCGCCATAGGCGACCTTGAGACCGCGCACGCCGATGGCTGCGCCGCTACCCGCTGAGGCTTGCGTTTCCGGCTGCAAGGCGCCTACTCCCCACCCTTGGTTTTATCGCCGAATAATGGAATATTTCTTCCATCAATGGCGTGATTGAAATAAACGTTACGCACGGGCCGCAGTCTATGCAAGAGCTTTGTGAAACTCCGATGACAGCGCAGATCCATTCTCTCTGGCTCATGGCCGCCCCCACCGACGAGGCGATG
>NZ_JBIWYK010000121.1:0-7724 GCF_044752385.1 Allobosea sp. CER48
ATCTCGGTTTCGACCGGCGGCGTCGGGCGCAGCCTGGCCTTGGCGGGAGCGGCCGCAAGGAGGCGAGACTGCGTCTCGGCCGGCGCCTTGCCAGCCTCGCTCGTACCCTGGGCGAGGGTGTCAGGCGACGGCAACAGCCCGGCGCCACCGATCCCCGCCAGCAGCTGCCGGCGATTCAGGAGTGCGGAGCGGGCGGAGCGTTTCGTGGTCATGGCCTATCGCATAATCCGGGCGGCCCGCCGTGGCGAGAGGCTCGCCACCAGGCGCCCGGAAAGCGCCGCGGAAGGCCTTCTTTGCAGAACCGTCATTTTTTTGCTGCAACCGCCGCCTGAAATGCGTATAGCGCTGCGGCTTGACGATGGCCGCGCTGCGTTTGCTCGCGCGCAGCGCTGTCGCTCCGGCGGGCGTGGCGGAACTGGTAGACGCACTGGATTTAGGTTCCAGCGGCGAAAGTCGTGGGGGTTCGATTCCCTCCGCCCGCACCATCGGTTTGATTTTTTCGCGAGCGCGACGGCGGTCGAACCGGCGTCGCGCTTTGGACATTGAGACGTAAACGAGCTGTTGGCGGTACAAAAATGAACGTGACCGAAACCCTGTCCCAGGGCCTCAAGCGCGAATTCCAGGTGGTGCTGAACGCCGCCGACCTGAAGACCAGGCTCGACGACAGCCTGCAGAACCTGCAGGGCAAGGCCAAGATCAACGGCTTCCGCCCCGGCAAGGTCCCGGTCGCGCATCTGCGCCGCCTCTACGGCCGCTCGGTCATGTCCGACGTGCTGCAGAACGCCGTCAACGAGGCGAACCAGAAGATCGTCGCGGACAACAACCTGAAGCTCGCCTTCGAGCCGCAGATCCGCTTCCCCGAGAACAAGGAAGAGATCGAGGCCGCGATGGAGGCCAAGGGCGATCTCGCCTTCACCGTCGCGCTCGAGGTTCTGCCGAAGATCGAGCTGGCCGACATCTCGGACGTCTCGCTGGTGAAGCCCGTCGCCGAAGTTCCGGAGGCCGATGTCGACGCGGCGCTGGAGCGCATGGCTGCCGGCAACCGCTCCTATTCCTCCAAGGGCGAGAAGGCCAAGGCCGAGAAGGGCGACCGCCTGATCATCTCCTTCGTCGGCACGCTCGACGGCGAGAAGTTCGACGGCGGCACGGGCGAGGGCATTCCGCTGGATCTCGGCGCCGGCCAGTTCATCCCGGGCTTCGAGGAGCAGCTGGAAGGCGCGAAGGCGGGCGAGCAGCGCACTGTCAAGGTCACCTTCCCGGAGGCCTATGCCGCGACGCACCTGGCCGGCAAGCCGGCCGAGTTCGAGGTCACCGTCACCGACGTCCAGGGCCCTGACGCCGTCAAGATCGACGACGAGCTCGCCAAGGCCTTCGGCATGGAGTCGCTCGACGCCCTGAAGACCGCCGTGCGCGAGCAGATCGGCCGCGACTTCGACGCCCAGTCGCGCCGCAAGGTCAAGAAGGGCCTGCTCGACGCGCTGGACGGCAAGTACGGCTTCGAGCTGCCGCCGACCCTGGTCGAGCAGGAGTTCACCAGCGTCTGGAGCCAGGTCGAGGCCGACATGAAGGCCGCCAACAAGACCTTCGCCGACGAGGACACCACCGAGGACGCCGCCCGCGCCGACTATCGCAAGATCGCCGAGCGCCGCGTCCGCCTCGGCCTGGTCCTGGCCGAGATCGGCGAGCAGGCCAAGGTGCAGATCTCCGAGGACGAGGTCACGCAGGCCCTGATCGCGCGCGCCCGCCAGTTCCCGGGCCAGGAGAAGGAAGTCTGGGAGTTCTACCGCAAGAACCCGCAGGCTCTCGCCGAGATCCGCGCCCCGATCTTCGAGGAGAAGGTCGTCGATCACCTGCTCGAGCAGGTGAAGGTCGAGGATCAGACGGTCTCCCGCGAGGCTCTCTTCGCCGATGACGAGGCCGATGAGGCCACCGAGGCCAAGCCGAAGAAGGCCGCCGCGAAGAAGACCAAGAAGGCCGAGGCCAAGGCTGACGAGAAGGCCGACGACGCCTCTGCCTGAGCGTCGCGGCAACCATAACGCCATTCTTTGCGCCGCCGGCCTTCATGACCGGCGGCGCTTCCCTTTTCAGCCGCGTTTGCCGTGCTTATGTGGTTGTCTTCCTAGCAGCCGTTGATTCGATAAACCGCCGCAATCCGGCGCTATCACCCGAGGACTGAGCCATGCTTCGCGATCCGATCGAGACCTACAACAATCTCGTCCCGATGGTGGTCGAGCAGTCGAGCCGCGGCGAACGCGCCTTCGACATCTATTCGCGCCTGCTGCGCGAGCGCATCATCTTCCTGACCGGCCCGGTCGAGGATTACTCCGCTTCGCTGATCGTGGCGCAGCTCCTCTTCCTGGAAGCGGAGAACCCCAAGAAGGAGATCTCCTTCTACATCAACTCGCCGGGCGGCGTGGTCACCTCCGGCCTGTCGATCTACGACACCATGCAGTTCATCCGCTGCCCGGTGACGACGCTCTGCGTCGGCCAGGCCGCCTCGATGGGCTCGCTGCTGCTGACGGCCGGCGCCAAGGACATGCGCTTTGCCCTGCCGAACGCACGCATCATGGTTCACCAGCCTTCCGGCGGCTATCAGGGCCAGGTCACCGACATCCTGATCCACGCCAAGGAAGTCGAGAGCCTGAAGAAGCGGCTCAATGAAATCTACGTGAAGCACACGGGGCGCCCCTATGAGGACATCCACAACGCCCTGGAGCGCGACAACTTCATGACCGCCGAGCAGGCCAAGGAGTTCGGCCTGATCGACCAGGTCATCGAGAAGCGTCCCGAGGACGCGGCCTGAGCCTGATGCCTGAGGTCCGCCGTCTCGAAGCTGTGGGTTGGCGGACCGGTCCGAAGGGACCATATTGAAGTAGGATCGGCCCCGTGTTTGCATGGGGTCGGGGGTGAGCGGACGAGCGCTCCACTATGATCCGGTTTGGATCGGCCCTGCGTATCCGGATGTATCGGAACGGGTCGTTAACCTAATCATCGTGATCTGAGCGCTTATTTATGACGGAGAGACGACGGTTGCGTCTGCCTCGGCAGGTGTGGTCCCGGTCTCCGGAACTGGAGATGGACAATGGCTAACAAGCCCGGCGGCGACTCTAAGAGCACGCTGTACTGCTCTTTCTGCGGCAAGAGCCAACACGAGGTTCGCAAGCTCATCGCGGGCCCGACCGTGTTCATCTGCGATGAATGCGTTGAGCTCTGCATGGACATCATCCGCGAGGAATCGAAATCCGCGCTGGTGAAGTCGAAGGACGGCGTGCCGACCCCCAAGGAGATCCGCAAGGTTCTTGACGACTACGTCATCGGCCAGGAGCACGCCAAGAAGGTGCTCTCCGTGGCGGTCCACAACCACTACAAGCGCCTCAGCCACGCGACGAAGCACAACGACGTCGAGCTGGCGAAGTCGAACATCCTGCTGATCGGGCCGACGGGCTCGGGCAAGACGCTGCTTGCGCAGACGCTCGCCCGCATCCTCGACGTACCCTTCACCATGGCCGATGCGACGACGCTGACCGAGGCCGGCTATGTCGGCGAGGATGTCGAGAACATCATTCTCAAGCTGCTGCAAGCCTCCGACTACAATGTCGAGCGGGCGCAGCGCGGCATCGTCTATATCGACGAGATCGACAAGATCAGCCGCAAGTCGGACAATCCCTCGATCACCCGTGACGTTTCGGGCGAGGGCGTTCAGCAGGCGCTGCTGAAGATCATGGAAGGCACCGTCGCCTCCGTGCCGCCGCAGGGCGGGCGCAAGCATCCGCAGCAGGAGTTCCTGCAGGTCGACACGACGAACATCCTGTTCATCTGCGGCGGTGCCTTCGCGGGCCTCGACAAGATCATCTCGAGCCGCGGCAAGGGCACCTCGATCGGCTTCGGCGCGACCGTCAAGGCTCCGGACGACCGCCGCACCGGCGCGATCTTCCGCGAGGTCGAGCCCGAGGATCTGCTGAAGTTCGGCCTCATCCCCGAATTCGTCGGCCGCCTGCCGGTCCTGGCGACGCTCGAGGATCTCGACGAGGCGGCGCTGAAGACCATCCTGACCGAGCCGAAGAACGCTCTGGTCAAGCAGTATCAGCGCCTCTTCGAGATGGAGGACACGCAGCTCACCTTCACCGACGAGGCCGTCAGCCTGATCGCCCGCAAGGCGATCGAGCGGAAGACCGGCGCGCGCGGGCTGCGTTCCATCATGGAGGGCATTCTGCTCGAGACCATGTACGAGCTGCCGGGCCTCGAAGGCGTCGAGCAGGTCGTGATCGGCCCCGATGCGGTGGAGAACAAGGCGCGGCCCCTGTTCATCTACGCCGAGCGCGAGGACGAGACCAAGACGGCCTCGGCCTGAGCTCTGCCGCAGGCCTTGCGACAACGCGACGCGCGCCATTGGCGCGCGTTTTGCGTTGTGATGGGCATGGGTTGAACGCGATCCCGCATCGCAGCAGCCCTGTGCGAGAATGAACCGCCGCAGGTCACGGTCTCCGTCCTTCCTCCGCTGCAGGACAGCGGTGCATGGCTCGGATACCTCGCTTGAAAGCCGGCGAGGAAGTCTCCACTTTAGGTGCACTTGCGAGAGTCGCATGCCTAGCGAGGGTGCGATGCGCGAGGGCGGAGAGGCGAATGGTCGCCTTGGCCGCATACGTCCGATCGCTCCGCCCATATTGGGGGTCCGCCGGGCGCAACTGCAAAGGAACTGCCATGACTGGCTCGACGCCACGCGCTCCCTTCGTTCCAGGCGAGACCGGCACCTACCCGGTTCTGCCTTTGCGCGACATCGTCGTCTTCCCGCATATGATCGTCCCGCTCTTCGTGGGCCGCGAGAAGTCGATCCGCGCGCTCGAGGAGGTGGTGAAGACGGACGGGCTCATCCTGCTGGCGACCCAGAAGAATGCCGGCGACGATGACCCGCAGACCAAGGACATCTATGAAATCGGCACGCTCGCCCGCGTGCTGCAGCTGCTCAAGCTGCCCGACTCCACAGTGAAGGTGCTGGTCGAGGGCGTCGGCCGCGCCAAGGCGCTGTCCTATTCCGCGACCGAGTCCTACTACGAGGCCGAGGCCACGGGTCTCGCCGAAGAGGAAGGCAAGAAGGTCGAGGTCGAGGCGCTCGCCCGTTCGGTCGTCAGCGAGTTCGAGAGCTATGTGAAGCTCAACAAGAAGATCTCGGGAGAGATCGTCGCGGCGGTCTCGCAGATCGACGAGCCGGCCAAGCTTGCCGATACGGTCGCCTCGCATCTGGCGGTGAAGATCGTCGATCGGCAGGGCGTGCTGGAGATCACCAACGTCGCTCATCGCCTGGAGAAGGTGCTCTCGCTCATGGAGAGCGAGATGTCCGTGCTCCAGGTCGAGAAGCGCATCCGCTCGCGCGTCAAGCGCCAGATGGAGAAGACCCAGCGCGAGTACTATCTCAACGAGCAGATGAAGGCGATCCAGAAGGAGCTGGGCGACGGCGAGGAAGGCCGTGACGAGCTGGCCGAGCTGGAAGAGCGCATCGCCCGGACGAAGCTGACCAAGGAAGCCCGTGACAAGGCGACGGCGGAGCTGAAGAAGCTGCGCCAGATGTCGCCGATGTCCGCGGAGGCGACCGTCGTGCGCAACTATCTCGACTGGATGCTCGGCATCCCGTGGGGCAAGCGCTCGAAGATCAAGAAGGACCTCAACGCCGCCCAGCTGGTGCTGGATGACGATCACTTCGGCCTGGACAAGGTCAAGGATCGCATCGTCGAGTATCTCGCCGTGCAGCAGCGCGCCAACAAGCTCGCCGGTCCGATCCTCTGCCTCGTCGGCCCTCCCGGCGTCGGCAAGACCTCGCTCGGCAAGTCGATCGCCAAGGCGACGGGGCGCGAGTTCGTTCGCATGTCGCTCGGCGGCGTGCGTGACGAGGCCGAGATCCGCGGCCACCGGCGCACCTATATCGGCTCGATGCCCGGCAAGATCATCCAGTCGATGAAGAAGGCCAAGACCTCCAATCCGCTCATCCTGCTCGACGAGATCGACAAGATGGGCCAGGACTTCCGCGGCGATCCCTCGGCGGCCCTGCTGGAGGTGCTCGACCCCGAGCAGAACTCGACCTTCAACGACCATTACCTCGAAGTCGATTACGACCTGTCGAACGTGATGTTCGTGACGACGGCGAACACGCTGAACATCCCGCCGGCCCTTCTGGACCGCATGGAGGTGATCCGCATCGCCGGCTACACGGAGGAAGAGAAGACCGAGATCTCGCGCAAGCACCTGATCCCGAACGCGATCAAGAAGCACGGGCTCAACGGCAAGGAGTGGTCGATCACCGACGAGGCCCTGCAGACCCTGGTGCGGCGCTACACCCGCGAGGCCGGCGTCCGCAGCCTCGAGCGCGAGATTTCCAACACCGTCCGCAAGGGCGTGAAGGATATCGTGCTCGGAAAGAAGGCCAAGGTCGTCGTCAACGAGCCGTTGCTCGAGGAGTATCTCGGACCGCCGCGCTATCGCTACGGCATGGCGGAGACGGAGGATCAGGTCGGTGTCGTCACCGGTCTGGCCTGGACGGAGGTCGGCGGCGAATTGCTGACGATCGAGGGCGTCATGGTGCCCGGCAAGGGCCGCATGACCGTCACCGGCAACCTGCGTGACGTGATGAAGGAATCGATCTCGGCGGCGGCATCCTATGTCCGCTCGCGGGCCGTCGATTTCGGCATCGAGCCACCGCTCTTCGACCGGCGTGACATCCACGTCCACGTTCCCGAGGGGGCAACCCCGAAGGACGGGCCTTCGGCAGGCATCGCGATGGCGACCACCATCGTCTCGATCCTGACCGGCATCCCGACCAATCGCGACGTCGCCATGACCGGCGAGGTCACGTTGCGGGGCAGGGTGCTTCCGATCGGCGGCCTGAAGGAGAAGCTCCTGGCGGCTCTGCGGGGCGGCATCAAGAAGGTGCTGATCCCGGAGGAGAACGCCAAGGACCTGATCGATCTGCCGAAGTCGGTCCGTGACGGGCTGGAGATCGTCCCTGTCGCGCGCATGGAGCAGGTGCTCCAGCACGCGCTGACCCGCCAGCCGGTTCCGATCGTCTGGGAAGAGGATCTCAAGGCCGTGCCCAACTCGGGTGCGGATGACGAGGCGGCGGGCGTCGTCGCCCACTGATGCTCTTCTGAGTCATGGGAACCGCCGGCGCCCGCGCGCCGGCGGTTTTCTTTTGGGCGCCGACAGGCTGGAGCGTCCGGTGGGGGCAGGTGGGGCTGTCCGGGAAATCTGGCGCGGGCGACGGGGCTCGAACCCGCGACCTCCGGCGTGACAGGCCGGCACTCTAACCAACTGAGCTACGCCCGCGCTGGGCGGCTGAGGAACGCAGTCCTCAGCAGGATCTGGATCGTGGCCAGGCCACGATGCCCGGGAAGGGCTGGTGGGCAGTGACGGGCTCGAACCGCCGACATCCTCGGTGTAAACGAGGCGCTCTACCAACTGAGCTAACCGCCCCCGGTGCTCGCCGTTTAAGGCCTGAGGCGTCGCATCGCAAGCGCCCCCGTCGCTTCGGTGTGGACGAATCGCAGCCTTCCGGCCGAATTCCGCCATCTTGATCGGCAGGTTGGTCCGGGTGAACGCTCCTTTCCAGAATCGCTCCCGCTCGCGCCGCCGGCAGACCTTTGCCGTCGCCGTTCTTTCCACCGCTCTCGGGCTCGGGCCTGCACTGGCGCAGACGCTGCTGCCGGATTCCTTTTTCGCCGGCCGCCCGGCCTTCT
>NZ_JBIWYK010000122.1:0-7698 GCF_044752385.1 Allobosea sp. CER48
ACGCAGTGGCTCAGGCCGCCTGCCGCAAGCCGACGAGGAAGGGCGAGGACGTGACCCGGCCGCCCCGCACCGTGACCAGCGTATTGCAGGGCAGGGCCTGCCAGCATTCGCGGGCGGCATCGACGGGCTCCGAGGCGATGACGACGCTGTCGGGCCGGGGGCAGACATAGAGGCTGGGGGGCCTGGCATCGGACGACCAGCGGATCGCGTGGATCGTCTCGCCATCGGCAAGCGCGGCGGCGCAGCGCAGCGGCTCCCGCACGCCGGTCTCGTCCATCAGGGAGAGCACATCCGAGAGAGCGGCGGCAAGCGCCGCGCCGGGCGCCATGCCCTCCTCGATATGGGCGAGCGCGAGCAGGAAGAGGGCTTCCGAATCAGTGGTTCCGGCGCGGGCGCCATAGAGCGCATCCGGGATCAGGGCCTCGAGCCGCCGCCGGACGGTACAGTAGCCGCCGATCTGGCCGTTATGCATGAAGAGATAGCGGCCATGGACGAAGGGGTGGCAGTTCGCCCTTGTCGTGGCGGTGCCGGTCGCGGCCCGCACATGGGCGAAGAACAGATGCGAGCGCACCTGCCGCGCGATCGAGAGCAGGTTCTCGTCCGACCAGGCCGGGCGCACCTCGCGATACTGCCCGGGTTCGGCCCGCTCGCCATACCAGCCGACGCCGAACCCATCGCCATTCGTGCCGGTCTTGGCCTCCTCGGCATGAAGCGACTGGTGGATCAGCGAGTGGCAAGGCGAGGCGACGAAGTCCTCGAGAAAGACGGGGGCGCCCGAATAGGCGAGGAAGCGGCACATCTCGGCCTCGAATCAGCCGGCTGGGAACGATCTCGGGGAATAATGTTCCCCGAAGATGAACGCGGACATAACGAATTTTCTCCGCGTTCGCGACAGCCGGCGGCCATCTCGCAATCTGCTGGTGCGAAAAGAGGCAGCTGCGCACATCCATCTTTCGTCTAATGGATGAGAACGACATAGTCTTGCGTGGGCCGCATCGCTCCTATACCGATCCTGCGCGTAAACGGCGCATAACCAAATGTCCGGTGCTTCATATCCGGTACATGGCGCCTCTCGACGGGAGCGGGAATGTGAAGGGCCTCCTCGCCATCAGCCGGGTCATCGACTCGGTCAACGGCTTCATCGGCAAGAAAGTCGCCTGGCTGATCCTCGCGGCGGTCATCGTCGCGACGGTCAACGCGATCGTCCGCAAGCTTTTCAACGTCTCGTCGAATGCCTGGCTCGAATTGCAATGGATGCTGTTCGGCGCGGTCTTCCTGATGTGCGCGTCATGGACGATGCAGGTGAAGGAGCACATCCGCATCGACATCGTGAACAGCATGCTGCCGAAGCGCGTCCGCCAGTGGATCGAGCTGCTCGGCCATGTCTTCTTCCTGATGCCGTTCTGCCTCCTGATCGTCTACCACTCCTGGCCGTTCTTCGTGCGTTCCTACGCCATCGACGAGCAGTCGCTCTCGGCCGGCGGCCTGCCGCAATGGCCCGCCAAGGGCCTCGTGGTCATCGGCTTCCTGATGCTGAGCTTCCAGGGCGTTTCCGAGATCATCAAGCAGATCGCGATCATGCGCGGCGATCTCGAGGATGACGAGGCGGCGCTCGGCCATGCCGCCGCAGCCGAGGCGGAAGCCCAGCGCCTGCTCGACCAAGCCAAGGAACAGGGCCTCGCTTCCTGAGCGGCCCGCAAGAAGTCCGGAACCGTCCCATGCATGCTCATCGCCTCCCGCGCGTCGCCGGCCTGCTGCTCGCGCTCACCGTCCTCGCCTTCTTCGGCCTCCATACCGGCGACGCCTTCGCAGCCGGCGGCGGCATCGGCGACTTCCTGCGCGTCAACATGGCGCCGGTGATGTTCGCGACGCTCGTCGTCTTCCTGCTGCTCGGCTATCCCGTCGCCTTCGCGCTCGCCGCCAACGGCCTGCTCTTCGCGCTGATCGGCATCGATCTCGGCATGTTCCAGGAGAACTTCCTGCAGGCCCTGCCGGAGCGCATCTACGGCACGATGAACAACGACGTGCTGCTGGCGATCCCGTTCTTCACCTTCATGGGGCTCATCCTCGAACGCTCCGGCATGGCGGAAGACCTGCTCGACACCATCGGCCAGCTCTTCGGCCCGGTGCGCGGCGGCCTCGCCTATGCCGTCATCTTCGTCGGCGCGCTGCTCGCCGCGACGACCGGCGTCGTCGCGGCCTCGGTGATCTCGATGGGCCTGATCTCGCTGCCGATCATGCTGCGCTACGGCTACGACCGGCGCCTCGCCTCCGGCGTCATCGCGGCTTCCGGCACGCTCGCACAGATCATCCCGCCCTCGCTCGTCCTGATCGTTCTGGCCGACCAGCTCGGCCGGTCGGTCGGCGACATGTATGAGGGCGCCTTCATCCCCGGCCTCGTCCTGGCGAGCCTCTATGCCGGCTACGTCTTCATCATCACGGTCATCGCGCCGAGCCGGGCGCCCGGACTGCCGCCTGAGGCGCAGACCCTGCGCGATGCCGACGGCAAGACGCGGCGCTTTTCGCTGCTCGTTGTGGCGTTGCTCTCGTGGGCATTGTCCTATGCCTACATGAAGCTGTTCACCAAGGTGACGGCGGGGTCCGACTTCGTCGTGCTCACCATGTCGCTCATGGTGGGCGTCTCCTTCGCCATCGCGCTGGTCAACAAGTTCCTGAAGCTCAACCTGCTCTCGCGCATGACCGAGCAGGTCATCTTCGTGATGGTGCCGCCGCTGGCGCTGATCTTCCTGGTGCTCGGCACGATCTTCATCGGCGTCGCCACGCCGACCGAGGGCGGCGCCATGGGCGCGGCCGGCGCGATCCTGCTCGCCTGGGGCAAGAAGCGGATGAATTTCGAGCTGCTGCGGCAGGCGACGGAATCGACTGCCAAGCTCTCGGCCTTCGTGCTGTTCATCCTCGTCGGCGCACGCGTGTTCTCGCTGACCTTCTACGGCGTCAACGGCCATCTCTGGGTCGAGCACCTGCTGGTCGGCCTGCCCGGCGGCGCGACGGGCTTCCTGATCGTCGTCAACGTGATGGTCTTCCTGCTCGCCTTCTTCCTCGACTTCTTCGAGCTGGCCTTCATCATCGTGCCGCTGCTCGGACCTGCCGCGGAGAAGCTCGGCATCGACCTGATCTGGTTCGGCGTCATCCTCGGCGTGAACATGCAGACCTCCTTCATGCACCCGCCCTTCGGCTTCGCCCTGTTCTTCCTGCGTTCGGTCGCGCCGAAGAACCCCTACAAGGACAAGATCACCGGCAAGATGATGGAGCCCGTCACCACCGGCCAGATCTACTGGGGCGCCGTGCCCTTCGTGGTGATCCAGTGCATCATGGTGGCGCTCGTCGTGCTCTTCCCGAGCATGGTGATGCACTACAAGGCTTCCGCCGTGCAGCTCGACCAGAAGGCGATCGACAAGCAGTTCGACTCGATCCAGGTGCCGGGGCTTGGCGGACCGGGCGGCTTCGACTTCAACGCGCCGCCGTCCATCGGCGCGCCGCCCAAGCCGTAGGGCGGGCCGCGCCATGGGGGGCGTTGCCGGCAGGCGGATCGCAGCGGCTGCGGCCGCTCTCGTGATGGCGCCGGGTTGCGCCTGGGCCGCGGGCGACATCGGGGGCGCCACGATGGGCGCCGGCTGGGCCTTGCCCTTCGCCGGCATGCTGCTCTCGATCGCGCTCGGCCCGGTGCTGTTCCCGCATCTCTGGGAGCATCACTACGGCAAGTTCGCCGCGTTCTGGGCCGCGCTGACGCTGGTGCCGCTCGTGACGCTGCGCGGCTTCGACCCGGCGGTCGGAGCACTGCTGCATACGGCGCTGCTCGACTACATCCCCTTCATCATCCTGCTCTTCGCGCTCTTCACGATCGCGGGTGGCATCCTGATCAGCGGCAACCTTCATGGCACGCCGCTGACAAACACGGTGCTGCTGGCGATCGGCACCGTGCTGGCGAGCTTCGTCGGGACGACGGGCGCCTCGATCATCATGATCCGCCCGGTGCTGCGGGCGAATGACGACCGGCGCTTCAACGTCCATGTCGTCGTCTTCTTCATCTTCCTGGTCTCGAACATCGGCGGCTCGCTGACGCCGCTCGGCGACCCGCCGCTCTTCCTCGGCTTCCTGCGCGGCGTCGACTTCTTCTGGACGACGACGCATCTCCTGCCGGAGACGAGCTTCGCCGTGGCCGCGCTGCTCGCCCTGTTCTACGCGCTCGACAGCTGGTTCTACCGCCGGGAAGTGGGGTTGCCGGTTCTCAAGGATCCCACGCCCGATCGCGCGATCAAGCTCTGGGGCAAGGTCAATATCCTGCTCCTGGCCGGCGTCATCGCCGCCATCCTGATGTCGGCGAACTGGAAGCCCGGCACGGCCTTCGCCGTCCATGGCGTTCCCGTCGAAGGGCAGAACCTGCTGCGCGACGTGATCCTGCTCATGCTTGCCGGCCTTTCGCTCAGGCTCACGCCAGGCCCCGTCCGCGCCGGCAACGAGTTCTCCTGGGGGCCGATCAAGGAAGTCGCCAAGCTCTTCGCGGGCATCTTCATCTGCATCATCCCCGTGCTGGCGATGCTGCAGGCGGGTAAGGAGGGGGCCTTCGCACCGCTGGTCGCACTGGTCACAAATCCCGACGGCAGCGCCAATACGGTGGCCTATTTCTGGCTGACCGGGGCGCTCTCATCCTTCCTTGACAACGCGCCGACCTATCTCGTCTTCTTCGAACTGGCGGGCGGCGATCCCAAGGCCCTGATGACGCAGGGGGCGCTGACGCTGGCTGCGATCTCGGCCGGCGCGGTCTTCATGGGCGCGAACAGCTATATCGGCAACGCACCCAACTTCATGGTTTACGCCATCGCCAAGGACCGGAAGGTGAAGATGCCGAGCTTCTTCGGCTACATGCTCTGGTCCGGCGCGATCCTGATCCCGCTCTTCCTGGTGCTGACCGTCCTGTTCTTCCGGTAACAGGGGCGGTCAGGGCCGGCCGGTCGGAACGCCTTCCCTGATCTTCGCGGAAAAGCGGGGATCGGCCAAGGAGAGCGTGCGGGCGTGGTCGCCGATGCGGGCGAGCCGCACCAGTTCGTCCAGCGGGATGTCCTGCCGGATCGCCCCGATCTGCTGGAGGTAGCCGGGCAGGTAGCCGGACAAAAGCACGCGCGGGTCCAGTGGCAGCGAGAATTTCCAGCCCGGCGCGACGCTGCCGACGAGGTGGTAGACCACGGTCGTGCAGTTGGTCGTCAGCGTGTTGTACCAGCGCGGCCTGGCGGCGAGGTCGTTTATATCCGTCACATAGGCGAGCAGCAGGTCGCGCGCCTGGTCGGCCGAGGCGCTGAGCCGGAAGAGCCTGGCATCCTCGCGCCGGGCATGCGTGCGCAGCCCGACGATATCGCGCTCGTCGGCGGCGACATAGGCCATCTCGTAGCTGCGGAAGAAGCCGGCCAGCGCCGACCATTCCTCGCCCTTCTCGCGGCGGACCTCGATAGAGAAGGTCAGCGGCACGGCATCCGAGAAGGTGAAGCTGACCAGAAGATGCGCGATCGCCTCGCCCGACCAGTAGGTCAGGAAGATGTCGGCGCCGCTGACGGCGGCGAGGTTGTAGCGGCGCGTCTCCCAGTTCTGGTCGTAATCCTCTTCGGTTCGCCAGTGGAAATGGCGCAGATTGGAGACGGTGATCACATCGCCGTCGCGCGCGATGCTCGGCAGGCGCGCGAGTTCCGGAATCCAGTCGCGGTCATGCGAGGGCTGGAAGCTGCTCCACCAGGAGAGCAGGCCGACGAACACCGCGGCGAAACCGAGCGGCAGGCGCGCGTCGCTCGTCCAGATGCCGATGAGGCCGGCAAGCGCGGCGATGCCGAAGCCGGTGGCGGCGACGATCGCGGTCGCTCCCGACAGCCGGAACAGCAGGAAACCCGTGCCCCAGGTGGCGGCCCCGAGAAGGATGAGGGTGAGGAGAAGCTTCAGCACAATGAAAAAGAGGCGGCTCATGGCCGCCTCTCGTAACACAAGCCGGTCGGCTTGGCGTCAGGCCGCGAGCGAACTCGTCGGCGCCGCCGCCTTCACGGCGTCGTCGACGTGGTCCTCGAACTTCGCGAAGTTCTTGGCGAACATCTCGACGAGGTTCTTCGCCGTCTCGGCGAAGGCGGCTTTGTCGGCCCAGGTCTTCACCGGATAGAGGATGTGCGGCTCGACACCCGGCACCGAAGTGGGAACGGCGAAACCGAAATAGGGATCGCGGCGGAAATCGGCGCGGTTGAGCGAGCCGTCGAGAGCCGCCGAAAGCAGGCGACGGGTGACGCGGATCGGCATGCGCCGGCCGGTGCCGTACCTGCCGCCGGTCCAGCCGGTGTTCACCAGCCAGCAGTCGACATGGTGCTTGGCGATGAAGTCGCGCAGCAGGTTGGCATATTCCGACGGGTGGCGCGGCAGGAAGGGCGAACCGAAGCAGGTCGAGAATTCCGGCTCGACGCCGGTCAGGCCGCGCTCGGTGCCGGCGACCTTGGCGGTGTACCCGGAGAGGAAGTGGTACATCGCCTCGGCCGGCGTCAGCTTGGCGATCGGCGGCATGACGCCGAAGGCGTCGGCGGTCAGCATCACGATGTTCTTCGGGATGCCGGCGCGGCCGGTGCGCGAGGCATTGGGGATGAAGTCGAGCGGGTAGGCCGAGCGGGTGTTCTCGGTCTTCGACTGGTCGTCGAAATCGACCTCGCGGGTGATCGGATCGAGCACCACATTCTCCAGCACCGTGCCGAAGCGCAGGGAGGCGGCGAAGATCTGCGGCTCGGCCTCGGCCGAGAGCTTGATCGTCTTGGCGTAGCAGCCGCCCTCGAAGTTGAAGATGCCTTCCTTCGACCAGCCATGCTCGTCGTCGCCGAGCAGGGTGCGGTCGGGATCGGCCGAGAGCGTGGTCTTGCCGGTGCCGGAGAGGCCGAAGAAGATCGCGGAATCGTCCTTCGAGCCGACATTGGCGGAGCAGTGCATGGGCACCACGCCCTTGGTCGGCAGGACGTAGTTCAGGTAGGTGAAGACCGACTTCTTCATCTCGCCGGCATAGCGCGAGCCGCCGATCAGCACGATCTTGCGGGTGAAGTCGATGGCGATCACCGTCTCGCTGCGGCAGCCATGACGCTTCGGATCGGCCTTGAAGCTCGGCAGATCGACGATCGTCATCTCCGGAACATAGGCGGCGATCTCGTCGCGGGCCGGGCGGATCAGCAGGTTGCGGATGAAGAGCGAGTGCCAGGCCATCTCGGTGAAGACGCGGGCCCGGACGCGGTGGACCGGATCGGCGCCGCCATAGAGGTCCTGCGCGAAGAGCTCCTTGCCCTCGGCATGGGACATGAAGTCGCCGAGCAGGGTCTCGAAATGCTCGGGCGACATGGCCTGGTTGTTGTCCCACCAGACGGTGTTCTCGGTCAGCGCGTCGCGCACCGTGAACTTGTCCTTGGGCGAGCGGCCGGTGTGGGTGCCGGTATCGGCGCAGAGCGCGCCGCCGCGCGCCAGCTGGGATTCGCCGCGGTCAAGCGACTCTTCGTAAAGCTGTGGCGCTTCCAGGTTCCAGCGCACAGCCTTGAGCTTGCGGAAGCCGAAGGCCTCGGCACCATGGGCGGCGTTGAACTGACCGATATTGTCCACTGAATTCCTCCGGAGGCCGCTCCCATTCCGGGCAGCCCGTTGTCGAAACACATACGCGCGGGCCGGTCGAAAGGTCCGGGC
>NZ_JBIWYK010000123.1:0-7645 GCF_044752385.1 Allobosea sp. CER48
AAGAACCTGGAGAAGCAGGCGAACTACCCCAATCCCGGCGATTTCTACATGAACCGCTTTTCGAAGCCGGAGCGCGTGCGCCGGGACTATTACATCGAATGCGCCGCGAAATTCCGCAAGGAGACGGCGAAGTAGCGGCGCAGGCGGGCCGGGCGGGGAGGTGGCGTGCCGGATCTCCGGCCGCTCAATCGCCCGTCATGGTCATTTCGGCGTCGATCGCCTTCATCCGCGGGTTGGCAGCGCAGAAGGCCCGGATCTTCTCAGCGACGCCGGCCGAGTACTCGCTCTTGCGGTGGCCGCCGGATTTCAGCCAGTCGGCGCAGCTCAGCTCCCGGTCGGTGATGCGGGCGGCGGCCGGGGCGGCGAGAGCGGCGAGGATGGGAAGGCAGGCGGAGGCGGCGAGCAAAACGCGGGAGAGGCGGGGCATGGTCTGGTCCTGAACGGGCGGCCGCATCACAGGCCTGCCTCGGGCGGGCTCCTCCTAGGGCATCGGACCGGAAAGTGGAATCCACTTTCGGAAGAATCCGATCCCGCGACAGTTGCCCGTGTCTGGCATGGCGGAAGGGGGCAGGCGGCAGCCGGCAATTCGTGATAGGCAGCGGCTCATTCCGCTCGAGCATGCCCGGCGAACAGGGTTCGCCTGCGAAGCTCGCGCCTTTTGTTCTGACGCCATTCCGGACGCGAAGCCGCTTCGCCGCCTTGCCGGAATTGCTCTGGAGGTAACGAGACCATGGCCAGGAAGACGCCCGAACAGCTTGCCCGCGAATTCGAGGGCCGCAAGGCCAAGGGGCTGGCCAAGGGCGGGGCGGCCTACTGGCCCAATATCCTCGCCAATGCCGTGCTGAAGCTGGCCCAGCAGCGGGAGGCGATCACGCCGGAGGCGCTGGTCGCGCTGATCGAGCGCGAGGGCGAGACGCTCGATGTTTCGGTGAAGGCCGGCGCGTCCGAGGCGATCGCGCGGCTGAAGCAGGCCGTCGCCAAGGGAGCGTGAGACCAGGGCGTCAGCCCGGCACGCCGGCGATCACGCCCTTGCGCAGCAGGAAGCAGCCATAGGGGCGGGGATCGCCGACCTGCACCACGGCGAACGCGCGCCGCGCCGCCTCGTAGAAGGCGAAGCGCTCGATGCCGGCCAGCGGTGCGGGCCGGCCCAGCGCCTTGTCGATCTCGATCTGCACGGCGCTCTGGACGTCGGGGATCGCGGCGGCATCGCCGACGACTTCCATGCGCCTGACGGGCGCGGGCTCGAAATCGTCGATCGGCAGCACCGAGAGGATGGCGCGGGCGGCGCGCTGCATCGTCAGGCCGGGCAGGCGGACCAGCCGGCCGCTGGTGGTGGCGCCGGCGATGGTCTGCGCCGGGTGGTTGGCATCGACCAGGGCGAGGTCGTCGCCATGGCCCATGGCGGCGAGCACCCAGAGCAGGTCGGCGGAGAGGACGGGGTCGAGGTTCTTCAGCATGGGCGGCGGCCCCTCTCGGCAAGGTAGATGCGGGCGGCGTTGCCGCCGAAGAGCGCGGCGCGATCCGGCTCGGAGAGAGCCGCGGTGAGCCGCTCGGCGGCGGCGTGCCATTCGGCGTAGGAGGCGGCCAGCGTCGCGACCGGCCAGTCGCTGCCCCAGAGCAGGCGCTGCGGGCAGAAGCAGGCGAGGAGATGCGCGATGGCCGGCGCCAGCGTCGCGTCGGTCCAGCTCGGCCCGGCTTCGGTGACGAGGCCGGAGAGCTTGCAGGCCGTATTCGGCCGGGCCGCGAGCGCGGCGATGCCGCCGCGCCATGCGGCGAGGTCGGCGCCGGTCAGGTCGGGCTTGGCGCCGTGGTCGATGACGACGGGGAGCGCGGTCTCGCGTTCCAGCAAGGCAAGGAGTGCCGGGATCTGCGGCGGCTTCACCAGCGCGTCGAAGACGAGGCCGTGCTGCTTCAATGCGGCGAAGGCGGGGGCGAGGCCGGGCCTGGCGAGCCAGCCGGGATCGGGGATGTCCTGCACCATCGGGCGCAGGCCCACCAGCAGCGGGTCGGCCGCCAGAGCGGCGATGCGGGCGGGGGCGTCGGCGGCCTCGAAGTCAGTCCAGCCGACGACGCCGGCGATGAAGGGCGTGGTGGCCGCGAGATCGAGCAGGAAGCGCGTCTCCGCTTCGGTCGGCGCTGCCTGGACGAGGATGGTCGACGCGATGCCGTGTCCGGCGAGCAACGGGGCGAGATCGCCCGGTTCGAAGTCGCGATGGAGGGGCTTGAGCGCCGGCGTCAGCCAGCCGTAGTCTCCACGGCCGAGCCGCCAGAAATGCTGGTGCGAATCGATGCGTGGCTGGGTCTTCACGGGCGGCTCTCGCGCATGGGCTCGGCGCCGGCCGGGGCCGGTGTCGCGCTACTATGTGCACGCCAACATGTTAGCTTGCAACCGGCTCGAAAGCGGATTAGCGTCCAGTCCGATCGCGGGTGGCGGAGGCGACGCTTCAGGGCCACCCCGCGCGAAGGCAAGCCCGCAAAGGGCGGCGCAGTAGACTGATCAAGAGTCCTGGGGAGGACGCCGATGACCGACAGCATTCTCAAGCCGACCCGCCGCGTCCTGCTGGCCGGCGGCGCCGCAGCCATCGCCTCGCCGCTGGTGCTGCGCAAGGCGCAGGCTCAGGCGCCGTTCGACTGGAAAAAGTTCGCCGGCCAGTCGATCGACGTGCTGCTTGTCAAGAACCCGCGTTCCGACCTGATGCAGGCGGCGGAGAAGGAGTTCACCGAGCTCACCGGCATCAAGGTCTCGGCCGAGCAGGTGCCGGAGCAGCAACAGCGCCAGAAGGCGGTGATCGAGTTCGCTTCGGGCAAGCCGAGCTTCGATGTCAGCGGCATCTCGCTGCATGTGCAGAAGCGCATGGCGGCCAAGGGCAAGTGGTTCGAGAATCTCGACCCCTACATCAAGAACCCGTCGCTGACCGCCCCGGATTTCGACTTCGCCGATTTCGGCGCGGGCCCGGTCGCCTATGCGCGGCAGGCGGACGGGTCGCTCGATACGATCCCGTTCTTCGTCGACTACTGGATGATCTACTACAACAAGGAGCTCTTCGACGCGAAGGGCGTGGCCTATCCGAAGACGATGGACGAGATCTTCACCGTCGCGCAGAAGCTGCACGACCCCGCCAAGGGCGTCGCCGGCTTCGTCTCGCGCGGCCTGAAGAACGCCAATATCCCGGTCTGGACCTCGCTGATGCTCGGCCAGGGCATGGAGACGGTCTCGCCCGAGGGCAAGCTGCTGACCGACACGCCCGAGGCGATCTGGGCGGCCGATCTCTACCGCAAGCTCAACAAGGACACCGGCCCGGTCGGCCAGGTCGGCTTCAACTGGAACGAATGCCAGACCACCTTCATGCAGGGCCGCGCCGCGATGTGGCTCGACGGCATCGGCTTCGCCACGCCGCTGGAGGACCCGTCGAAGTCCCGCATCGTCGGCAAGGTCGGCTATGGCGTGACGCCGCCGGGGCCGAAGGCGCATCATGCCGGCATGTTCGCCGACGGCATGGGCATCTCGCGCGGCTCCTCGAAGAAGGAAGCGGCCTGGCTCTATCTGCAGTTCATGACCAACAAGAAGAACCAGATCGCCATGCTCAAGGCCGGCGCCGGCGCGCCCGGCCGCTCCTCGGCCTATCTCGACACAGAGACGATCTCGCAGTCGAAGTTCGGCAAGCAGTATTTCGAGTGCCTGCTGGCCTCGGCCAAGATCGCGCGGGCGGGCCTGCCGCAGATCGTGCCGGTGACCGAGTTCCGCGACGTGTTCGGCGTGGCGCTGACCAATGCGATCGGCGGGGCGGATGTCGCGGCCGAGCTCAAGAAGGCGACGGAAACCTTCGCGCCAGTGCTCGCCAAGAGCGAGCAGGGCTGAGGCTGCCCCAAGCGGGAGGCGTCCTGGTCGGGCTCGTCCCGACCATCCACGTCCTTACCGGCCGCAGAGCGCATTCAAGACGTGGATGCCCGCCACGAGGGCGGGCATGACGGCTCGTATCCAGTGAAGCAGATCGCATGACCAGCACGTCCCTGCCAGCCAGCCTCGCCAGCGCGACGCCTCCTGCCGCCGCAGCGTCGCAGGATTTCACGCCGCGCTACTGGCTGTTCTCGCTGCCGGCGGTGCTGGTCATCGCGGCCGTGATCGTCTTCCCCTGGCTGTTCACGCTCTACATGTCCGGGCAGGACTGGAAGATCGGGGGCGGGACGGAGTTCGTCGGCCTCGGCAACTTCGCCGAGCTGGCGAAGGATTCGCGCTTCATCGAGTCGATGGGCCATACCGCCTATTTCACGGTGCTCGCGGTCGTGCTGCCGATCGTGTTCGGCACGGCGGCGGCGCTGGTGTTCCACCGCGAATTCCCGTTCCGGGGCCTGCTGCGCACGATCTTCGTCATGCCGATGATGGCGACGCCGGTCGCGGTCGCGCTGGTCTGGACGATGATGTTCCATCCGCAGCTCGGCGTGCTCAATTACCTGCTGTCGCTCGTCGGCATCGGGCCCTCCGGCTGGGTCTACGATCCCGCCACGGTGATCCCGACGCTGGTGATGGTCGAGGTCTGGCACTGGACGCCGCTGGTCATGCTGATCGTGCTCGGCGGATTGGCCGGGCTGCCGCGAGAGCCCTACGAGTCCGCGCTGATCGACGGCGCCAATGACTGGCACATGTTCCGTCACATCACGCTGCCGCTGGTCTGGCCCTTCATCATGGTTGCGATCGTCATCCGCACCATCGATGCGCTGAAGGCCTTCGACACGATCTTCGTGATCACGCAGGGCGGGCCGGGCACGGCCTCGGAGACGCTGAACATCTTCCTCTATCTGCAGGCCTTCCAGTTCTACAAGATCGGCTACGCCTCGGCCGTCGTCGTGATCTTCTTCGTGATCATCATCATGCTCTCGCTGCTGCTGCTCTATGCGCGGCAGAAGTCGAAGTGGAACGCGTGATGAAGCGCTTCGCCAAAAAGCTCGGCTTCTGGGCCTCGGTCTTCGTGCTGGTCTCGCCGGCGGTGCTGGTCTTCCTCTGGATGATCTCGCTTTCGCTCAAGAACGAGCTCGACAACACCGCGTTCCCGCCGGTCTTCATCCCGAACCCGCCGACGCTGAAGAACTATGTCGATGTCTTCGCGCAGAACAATTTCGGGCTCTATCTCTGGAACTCGATCCTGGTCACGGGGGGCGCGGTGCTGCTCGGCCTGCTGGTCGGCGTTCCCGCCGGCTACGGCATCGCGCGCGGCAAGGCGCATAAATTCGCGGTGCTGATCCTGGTCGCGCGGATGACGCCGGCCCTGTCCTACCTGATCCCGCTCTTCCTGTTGTTTCAAATCACAGGATTGGTGGGCTCCATCACGGCGCTGGTCATCACCCATCTCGTCATCACCATCCCGATCATCGTCTGGATCATGATCGGGTATTTCGAGAACGTGCCGATGGAACTGGAGGACGCGTCGCGCATCGATGGCGCCACGACCTGGCAGGCCTTCCGCCATGTCGCGCTGCCGCTGGCCAAGCCGGGCATCGTCGTCGGCGGCATCCTCGCCTTCATCTTCTCCTGGAACAACTTCATCTTCTCGGTGGTGCTCGGCGGCAAGGCGAGCCGGACGTTGCCCTCGGCCGTCTACAACTCGCTGACCTTCGAGCAGATCTCCTGGGGGCCGCTGGCGGCCGCGGCGCTGCTGGTGACGCTGCCGGTGCTGCTGGTCACCGTGATCGCACAGCGCCAGATCGTGGCCGGGCTTTCGTCCGGGGGCCTCAAGGACGGCTAGCAAAACCCATGCAGGGCGCTTGCGGGCGCTTCTGTCTTCATACTAACATGTCAGTCACCATTCAGCTCTGAAAGCTCCCTCACATGGCCACCGACACGACCCGCTTCGGCCTCTCCTGCGCGATCACCACCCCGATGCGGGAGGGCGGCAGCGTCGACCTCCCGCGCCTGACCCATCACGCGCGCCATGTGCTTGCGCGCGGCTGCGACTCCGTCACGCTGTTCGGCACGACGGGGGAGGGCGCGGCGCTCGGCCTGCCGGCGCGGACGGCGATGATGGGGGCGCTGATCGGGGCGGGGATCGACCCTGCCAGCCAGATCTATGCCGGCGTCGCGGCCGCCTCGCTCCATGAATCGGTCGAACAGGCGCGGCTGGCGCTCGATGCCGGGGCGAAGGGCCTGCTCGTGGCGCCGCCCTTCTACTTCAAGGGCGTCAGCGACGACGGCCTCTTCGCCTGGTTCTCGCAATTCTTCGAGAAGCTCGGACCTTCGGCCCGCAACGTCGTGCTCTATCACATCCCCTCGGTGACGGCGGTCGAGATCAGCGTCGGGCTGGTGCAGCGGCTGAAGACGGCATTCCCCGGCCTCGTCATCGGCGTCAAGGATTCCTCCGGCAGCTATGCCAATACCGAGGCGCTGCTGAAGGCGCATGGCGAACTCGCCATCCTCGTCGGCGACGAACGCCAGCTCGCAAAGGCGGTGCGCAACGGTGCGCAGGGCACGATCTGCGGTGTCGCCAACCTCGTGCCGGAGTTGCTGCGCCCGATGGTCTACGAGGGCAAGGACAGCCCGGTCGTCAACGCGCTGGTCGACGAGATCTGCTCCTACCCGGTGCTGCCGGCGGTGAAGGCGCTGGTCGGCCATGTCCATGGCGATGCCGGCTACGGCGCGATGCGCCCGCCGCTCGAAGCGCTGGACGAAGCCACCCGCAAGCGGCTCTTTGCAGCATTCGATTCGATCACCCAGGCGAAGGCCGCCTGACGAGGACACAGAGGGAGGGATCGTGAGCCAGCCGGAGCAGGAACCGCGCGAGGGCGAACCGCTGAAACTGAGGGAGCGCGCCTATGCCTCCTTCACCGAGCGATTGCTGGCGCGCGAGATCAGGCCCGGCCAGTTCGTGACCCAGCGCGAACTCGTCGCGATGACGGGCTTCCCGCTCGGCGCCATCCGCGAGCTGATCCCGCGCCTCGAGGCGGAGGGGCTGATCAAGACCGTGCCGCAGCGGGGCATGCAGGTCGCCCATGTCGATCTCAACCTGATCCGCAACGCCTTCCAGTTTCGGCTCTTCCTCGAGAAAGAGGCGACGGCGCTCTATGCCCAGAACGCCACGGATGCCGAGATCGCCGAGCAGCGATCCCGGCACGAGGCCATCGTCCAGCGGGCCGAGGCCGGCGGCGACGAGCGGCTGATCGAGGATGCCGAGGAGGTCGACCGGCTGATGCACGAGGCGATCATCGATCACCTCGACAACGAGATCGTCAGCCAGGCGTTTCGGGTGACCTGGCTCAAGATCCGGCTGATCCGGCAATACGAGACGCGCATCCACAACAGCATCATCGTGCCGGTGATGCAGGACCATCTCGCCATCATCGCGGCGATCGAGACGCGCGACCCCGAACGCGCGGCCGAGGCGATGGCGGCCCATATCGGCAACGCCCGCACGCGGGCGATGCAGTACTGACGACCTGAAGACGACGAGCCGGAAAACCGGCTGGAACTGGGGAGAAGCCGCTATCGGCCTTCACAACCCCTCATGAGGAGCCGCGCAACGGCGTCTTGCGGGATGTTCCAGGATGCTCCGGAGGCATCCGGAACATCCTTCGAGACGCAGCCCCTGGCTGCTCCTCAGGATGAGGGCTGAGTTGGTCGGTGCGGCCTGAAACGGCGAGGGAACGGTCATGAAGA
>NZ_JBIWYK010000124.1:0-7635 GCF_044752385.1 Allobosea sp. CER48
CGGGCACGAGGCCCGCCGCATGAGGCGTTGTCCGATCCGGCTGGATCTCACTGCTTGGGAGCGGCCGAGAGCGCGGGCGTCAGCTTGTCCGCATCGCGCTTGATCAGCGCTGCGAAGCCGGCCGGGGTGCGTTCCTCTGCCGTCGGCAGGACCGTGCCGAGGTCGAGCAGGCGCTTCTTGGTGCCTTCGTCGTTGAGCGCCTTGTTCAGGGCGTCGACGAGCTTGTCCACGGCCTCCTTCGGCAGCCCCTTGGGGCCGGCGATGCCGTTCCAGGCCTCGATCTGGTAGTCCGGCAGTCCGGCTTCCTTGGTGGTGGGGACGTCGGGCAGGGCCGGCGAGCGCTGGGCCGAGGCGATGGCGTAGGCCTTGATCGTATTGGCGCGGACCTGCTCGGCGACGGAGACGATCTGGTCGCACATGAAGTCGACCTGGCCGGAGACGAGATCGTTGAGCGCAGGGCCGGTGCCACGATAGGCGACGGCGTTGATCTTCGGCGTACCGAGGATGCCCTTGAGCAGCGTGCACGTGGTCCAGGACACGGAGCCGAGGCCCGCATGGGCCTCGTTCACCTTGTCGGGGTTCGCCTTCACATAGGTGACGAACTCCTTGAGGTCCTTCGGCTCGAAGTTCTTGCGGGCGACGATCAGGATCGGCGTGCCGCCGGCAAGCCCGATCGTCTGCATCCCGTTGATCGGGTCGTATTTCAGGCCGGGATAGGTGGCGGGCGCCGCGGAATACGTGCCGAGATGGCCCATCGCGATGGTGTAGCCGTCAGGCGCGGCCGACAGCGCGCGGGCGATGCCGGTGGTGCCGCCGGCGCCGGCGACGTTTTCGATGACGATCTGCTGACCGAGCGTCTTCGACATGTGGTCGGCGACGATGCGGGCGATGATGTCGGTCGGGCCGCCAGCCGCGAAAGGCACGATCATGGTGATCGGCTTCGTCGGATAACCCTGCGCCTGGGCTCCCCCGGTGAAGGCCAGCGCCGCTGCAGCGGCGAGGCCGATAATGAACTTCTTCATGAGCACTCCTCCCAGAGATTGCCTTGAAACAAAAGTGGAGAGGCGCCGCCACTGCGGCAACCCCGTCATTCGGTGAACACTTCCTCGCGCTTCTTCGAGATTGAAGGCAGCAGCGCGATGGCGAGCACCAGCACGGCGACGGCGAGCAGGCCTGCCGAGATCGGGCGCTCGACGAAGGTCATGAAGGAGCCGCGCGAGATGATCAGCGCCTGGCGGAGCTTCTCTTCCATGAGCTTGCCGAGCACGAAGCCGAGCAGCATCGGGGCGGGCTCGAACCCGAGCTTGATCAGCAGGTAGCCGAACAGGCCGAACAGCGCCGTGAAGGCGACGTCGAGCGGCTGGTTGTTCACCGAATAGATGCCGATGCAGCAGAAGATCAGGATCGCCGGGAACATCAGGCGGTAGGGCACTTGCAGCAGCTTAACCCACATGCCGACCAGCGGCAGGTTGATGATGAGCAGCATCAGGTTGCCGACCCACATCGAGGCGACCATGCCCCAGAACAGCTCCGGATTGCGGGTCATGACCTGCGGGCCGGGGATGATGCCGTGGATCGTCATGGCGCCGACCATCAGCGCCATCACCGCATTCGGCGGGATGCCGAGGGTGAGCAGCGGGATGAAGGCGGTCTGTGCGCCGGCGTTGTTGGCCGATTCCGGCCCCGCGACGCCCTCGATCGCGCCCTTGCCGAACCGCGAGGGGTCCTTGGCGATCTTCTTTTCCACCGTATAGCTGGCGAACGGGCCGAGCACCGCGCCGTTGCCGGGCAGGATGCCCAGGATGCCGCCGATAGCCGTGCCGCGCAGCACCGGTGCGATGGATTGCTTGATGTCGTCCCAGCCGGGCAGCAGCCGGCCGATCTTGGCCTTCACGACGTCGCGGGCCTCGGGATTCTCCAGGTTGCGCAGCACCTCGGCGAAACCGAACACGCCCATCGCCAGCACCGAGAAGTCGATGCCGTCGGCAAGCGCGGGGATGCCGAAGGTCAGGCGTTCCTGGCCTGTCTCCAGATCGGTGCCGACAGTCGAGAACAGCAACCCCAGCATGATCATGCAGAAGGCCTTGAGGATCGAGCCGCGCGCCAGCACGACCGCGAAGCACAGTCCCATGACCATCAGCGAGAAGTACTCGGCCGGGCCGAAGAGCAGCGCCATCTTGGTCAGCGGCGCGCCGAGGGCGGCGATGATCAGGGTGGCGACGCAGCCGGCGAAGAAGGAGCCGATCGCAGCGGTGCCGAGCGCGACGCCGGCACGGCCCTGCTTCGCCATCTGATGCCCGTCGAGCGTGGTGACGACCGAGGTCGCCTCGCCGGGGATGTTGACGAGGATGGCCGTGGTCGAGCCGCCATACTGCGCGCCGTAATAGATGCCGGCGAGCATGATCAGCGCGCCGGTCGGATCCAGGCCGAAGGTGATCGGCAGCAGGATCGAGATCGTCGCGATCGGGCCGACGCCGGGCAGCACGCCGATCAGGGTGCCGACGAGGCAGCCGGCGAAGCACAGGGCGATGTTCTTGAAGGTGAGCGCGACGCCGAAGCCGAGCGACAGGTGGGCAATGGTATCCATCATGACTCAGACACCCAGCAGCCAGGGCGCGAGCGGGATCGGCAGGCTCAGCGCGTACTTGAACAGCAGGATGCAGGCAGCCGACATCGCCACGGCGAAGATCAGCAATTCCTTGAGCCGGCGATCATCGGCGGCCAGCCCCGAGAAGAAGATCAAAAGCGGGCCGGACACGAGCAGGCCGAGCGCCGGGACCCGGATCGGGCCGAACTCGAAGCCGCGGATCGTCAGCGCGAACAGGCAGGCCCCGCCGAGCGCGAAGAAGATGCCCTTCCACGACCAGCCCGAGAGCTGCTCGCCATTGTACCGCAGCGAGGCGAGGGCCAGCATGATGCCGAGCCCCGCGCAGATCACCGCGAAGGTCTTGGGCAGCATGCCTGGCCCGAGCTGGCGCAGCGTCCCGACCGGGAGCTCCCACGAGAAGATGAAGGCGCCGATCGCCAGCAAAACCATGAACAGGCCGCCGGCAAGATCCTGGGTCGATCGTACGCGCAGACCCTGCGCCCGTTCTATCTGGTTGAGACTCATCAGGCTCCTCCGATTGGCGACCCGGTACGGGCTGTCCGTTTCTGCGTTTTGGGGGAAGTGGGAACGGAAAGGCTGTGGCGTTCGTCGAGCAAGGTCACGCTTTCCCGCAGGATCGCAAGGAAATCGTCGCGTGCCGGCAATTTCTGCTGGGGACGCCAGGACACGCCGACCAGCGCGCCGGGGGGCGGAGGATCGAGCAGCGCGCCGCGCAGCCGCCGCAGGGTCACGCCGGGGAAGGACAGGCGCGCCACCCAGTCCGGCGCCAGCGCCATGCCGAGCCCCGCGGCCACGGCCGACATCATCGCCGGCTTCTCTGTCGCCTCGATGGTGACGTTGGGAACCGCGCCGACGCTCTCGAAATAGGCCATGACGAGGTCATAGGCATAAGGCCGGATGCGCTTGGACGGCACGACGAAGGGCTCGCCGACAAGATCGAGCATCGTCAGGTGGTCCCGGGCGGCCAGCGGGTGGGCTTCGTTCAGCACCACGATCGGGCGCTCCACCCGCAGGATCTCGAAGGCGCAGTCCGTCGGCTTGCGCGGTGGGCGGGTTAGCGCGAGGTCGAGCTTGCCGGCCTCCAGCATCTGGATCAGCGCGGCGGTCATCGCCTCGACGAACTTGATCTCGATGCCGGGGAAGCGGGCACGGAAGGCGACGAGGGCCTCCGGGACGAAACTGGAGGAGGCCGCGTCGATCGCGCCGACGCGCAGCACCTTGCCCGAGGCGAGCGAAGCCTCGCGCACGGCGCGGGAGGCATGCTCCATCTTCACGAGGATGCCCTTGGCTTCCTCGAGCATGATCAACCCGGCGCGGGTCATGGCGACCTGCCGGGTCGTGCGCGTCAGCAGGCTGACGCCGAGTTCATCCTCGAGAGCGCTGATCTGGCGCGACAGCGCGGGGGGCGCGACGCCGAGCCGTTCGGCAGCGCGGCCGAAGTGCAGCTCTTCCGCGACCGCGATGAAGCATCGCAGCTGCCGCACATCCATTGGCCGTCCCCTGTTCCCCGGTACCGCTTGCCGCGATATCTTTGTCAGTGGGCCGTGCCCATAGCGACTCCAGCCGACAAGTCGACCCTAGAGCAATTCATAATTTTTTGGCAATAAACAGTTTGGGCTCAGGCCGTCCGCGATCGCAGGGTTCGAAACAGCCGTCCGTCGATCAGGGCGAGCCCCGCGAAGATCGCCGCCATGCCGGCGAAATGGCGCGGCAGGAGGGCCTCTTCCAGCAGGCCGGAGCCCAGCAGGATGGCGCTGACGGGGATCAGGAACGTGACGAGCATGACATTGCTCGGGCCGGCCGTGCGCATGATCCGGAAAAACAGGAGATAGGCCAGCGCCGTCGAGATCAGCGCCAGCCCGACGAGGGCGAGGGCGGCACCGTGCGACGGAACCGGCAGCGTCCAGGGCGGATGCATGACGGCGACGATCGGGATCATCATCAGAGTGGAGGCCGAGAGCTGCCCGGTGGCGGCCACCAGCGGCGACACGCCGCGGAAGCGTCGGCCGAGCAGGCCGGAGAAGGCATAGGAGACCGCGGCGAGGATGCAGGCCAGCTGCGCCGCCAGATTGGAGCCGAGGCCGCTGATCGCGTCCGGGCCCATCAGGATGGCGACGCCGACGAGCCCGGCTAGCACGCCGCCGAGTTTCAGACCGGTCGCCTTCTCGTTGCCGAAGCAATGCATCACCAGCACCGCGAAGATCGGCGTTGTGGCGTTCAGGATCGAGGCTAGTCCGCTCGCGATCTGCTGCTGGCCCCACAGGAACAGGCTGAACGGGATCAGGTTGTTGAGGATGCCCATCCCGAAGAAGGCAAGCCACAGCTCGCGCCCGACCGCCATCGATTGCCCGGCGATCCGCACGGCCACGAGCAACGCCAGCGCCGCGAGGCCGACGCGCACCTGCACCACGGCGAAGGGCGGCCATTCCGCCACGGTCAGCTTGTTGAAGAAGAACGAGCCGCCCCAGAGAAGCGACAGGACGACCAGCATGAGCCACTCGAGCGAGCCCATGCGCAGCGTGGAAGCGGGAGGTGTCTGTGCCATGGCGGAAGCTCTGCTCTCTGGCCGGGTCTTCCCGCGTCAGTAGGCGGCCGGGGAAGGCCCGGCCACCCGGATTCTGGCGAGCTTTTCCGCTCAGGCCGCTTCGGCGTCGCGCGCCTGCCACATCGCCTGGAAGGCCGGACGCGCCTGGCAGGCATCGAGCCAGGCCTTCACGCGCGGTGCCGCTTCGAACAGCTGGGTCGCCGGCTTGGCGTAGCGGATGATCTCGGCGACGTTGATGTCCGCGACGGTGAAGCGGCCACCCATCACATAGCCGTTGTTCTCGGCCAGGGTCTGGTCAAGCACGGCGAACGGGGCGGGCAGGGCGGCGAGCGCGGCTTCGACCAGCTCGGGCCTGCGCTTCTCGGGCGGATAGGCGGCGAGGTGGAACTGCAGGTTGAGTGCGTGCGTCTCGCACTCGGTCGCGGCCCAGAGCGACCACATCACCGCGAGACCTTCCTCCTGCGCGTTCTGCGGCGCCAGCGGCCCGCCATGCTTGCGCGCGAGATACAGGTTGATCGCCAGCGACTCATGCAGCTTGAAGCCGTCGTCGTCGATGCTGGGAATGTGCCCGTTCGGGTTGATCTTCAGGAATTCGGCGCTGCGCGTATGCAGCGGCACGCCAGGCGCGGTCGGGTCCGGCAGGCGATAAGCCTGGATCACCGGGACATGCGTGAATGGCAGGCCGAGTTCGTTGGCGAGCCAGATGACGCGCGTGGCGCGGGAGCGATAGCAACCGTAGATCGTCAGGGACATCGGCGGGGTTCCGGTGAAAGAAGGCTGACTGGCGACTTGAGGCGGCGCGCGGGCCGATTCAGTCGCGGCGACATTAGGCGTGCGGCGCCGCCGCGCCAATGCGGATCCCCCGCAGCGCGCGTGCAAAAAACCGTTTGACGCGGACGCCTTGCGGGTGCATTGGCGCTCTGCCTCCGGCCCGCGTGGCCGGCTGCTCACAGGAAACCTCAACCCGATGCCAAGCGACAGTCCCAGCCGACAGTCGAAGCCGTCTGCCGCCGCCTCGCGCGCCTGACCGGGTTGCCCGGCTCGCCTGCGATCCGGCCATGACGGCCCGATCGCAAGGAATAGAGCCATGAATGATACCGTCGCCCCGACGGACCTCCTCGCCGTGACGCTGGCCCAGACGCTCGCGCAAGAGCATGTTGCCGACATCGTCGAGACCCTGAACGAGCAGGACGAGGCGACCATCGCCCATGTCCTGGGGGCCTTGCCCTTCGACCGTGCCGTCGAGGTGCTCGACCAGCCGGAATTCACTACCGCCGCCGAAGCGCTGGCGCTGCTGCCGGACGGGCGCGCCGGCGCGCTGCTCTCGGCCATGTCGGCGGACCGCGCGGCCGACGTCTTTCAGGAGTTCGACGAGGGGACGCGGCAACGCCTGAGCGGGCGCATCGACCGTCAGACGCGCTCCGACCTCAAGAAGCTGCTGGCCTATCCCGAGCACAGCGCCGGCTCGATCATGACGACCGAATTCGTCAGCGTGCCGTCGAACTGGACGGTGCAGCAGACGCTCGACCATATCCGCCGCGTCGAGCGTTCGCGCGAGACGGTCTACGCGATCTATGTCCTCGATTCGGTGACGCGCAAGCTGGTGCGCGCCGTCTCGCTGCGGCGGCTGATCAGCGGCGATCCCGCGGCGCCCGTCGAGTCCGTGGTGCCGGCGCACAAGCCGATCACGGTTACGCCCGAGATCGATCGCGAGGACGTCGCTCGCCTCATCACGAAATATGATCTGCTCTCGGTCCCCGTCGTCGATGCGGACGAGCAGATCATCGGCATCGTCACCTTCGACGACGTCATCGACGCGATGATCGCCGAGACGACCGAGGACGTGCAGAAGCTCGGCGGCATGGAAGCGCTCGACGAGCCCTATAACGAGATCGGCTTCCTTGCGATGATCCGCAAGCGCGCCGGCTGGCTGTCGATCCTGCTGGTCGGCGAGATGCTGACGGCGTCCGTCATGCAGTTCTTCGAGGGCGAGCTCGAAAAGGCGATCGTGCTGACGCTGTTCATCCCGTTGATCATGAGCTCGGGCGGCAACTCCGGCTCGCAGGCGACGTCGCTGATCATCCGGGCGCTGGCGCTGCGCGAGGTCACCCTGAAGGACTGGTGGCGCATCGCGCTGCGCGAACTGCCGACGGGCCTGACGCTCGGCACCATCCTCGGCGTCATCGGCGTGGTGCGGATCGTCGTGTGGCAGTGGCTCGGCTTCTACGACTACGGCCCGCACTGGATCCTGATTGCGGCAACCGTCGGCGGCGCGCTGGTCGGCATCGTGACCTTCGGCTCGCTTGCCGGCTCGATGCTGCCCTTCGCCCTGAAGAGGCTCGGTTTCGACCCTGCCAGCGCCTCGGCTCCCTTCGTCGCGACGCTGGTCGATGTCACCGGCCTGATCATCTATTTCGGCGTCGCGGCGGCGATCCTGACCGGCACCTTGTTGTAACGCCGGGCGGGCGGTTCTCAGCCTTCC
>NZ_JBIWYK010000125.1:0-7605 GCF_044752385.1 Allobosea sp. CER48
GCGAGCTACGCCAGCCTGCCGGAGCCGGGCAGCCGCTGACTAGAGGCTCGCGGCCGCGCGCGCCGCATGGTCGTACTGGCCGGAAAGCGAGCGCATGGCGGCGGCGATTTCCGACAGGCGGGCGGGATCGACACCCGTCGCCTTGATCGACTTGACGAGCAGCTGCTCGCGGATCTGGGCATAGCGCTGGCAGGCCTCCTCGCCGGCCGGCGTGACCTCGACAGTCTTCTCCTTGCCCTTGCGGCCGCCCTTCAGCAGCTTCAGCCGCTCCAGCTTCTTCAGCGAGTAGTTGACCAGATGCGTATCCTCGATGTTGAGGACGAGGCAGATGTCGGCGAGCCGCTTCGGCTTGCCGCGATGGTTGACGTTGTGCAGCACGATCACGTCGAGCGGCGACAGATCGGGCAGACCCGCGGCCGCCATGCAGCGCACGATCCAGCGATGGAAGGCATGGACCGTCATGCTCAGCGCGAACTCGAATTCCGACAGGGCCGGCAGCGCGCCTGCGGCAAGGTGGCCGGAGGAGACGATCGGGCCGAGGGTGTCGGGGAGAGGGGGCTGGGACATGTCTGAACTCACGCCATTCCCGGGCGGCGCGGGCGCCGGCCCGGGAATCTCTGATCGGGCGATGGCCGGCCTGGGCCGACCATGACGAGCCACAAAGGCCGCTGTCGGATGGCGCCTTACATCTTCTTGTAGGCGTCGACGATCGCCTGGCCGTCGGCGCCGGCCTTCTTCAGCCAGTCGGCGGTCAGGGTGTCGCCGGCTTTCTTGAAGCCTGCGGCGAGTTCGGGCGAGGGCGCCTGTACCTTCATGCCCTTGGCCTTGAGCTGGTCGAGATACCAGCCGGCCTTCTCCTGCCACATCTTCCAGCCCCGCTCCTCGGCAGTGGCAGCGGCCTTCAGGAGCGCATCCTGCGTCGCCTTGTCCAGGGCGTTGAAGGCGGCCTTGTTGACGAAGGTGGCGTCCTTCGGGATCCAGGCCTGCGTGTCGTAGAAGTGGGTCAGCGATTCCCAGACCTTGGAATCGTAGCCGGTGCCGCCCGACGACATGAAGGAGTTGACGACGCCGGTCGCCAGCGCCTGCGGCAACTCCGCCGCCTGGATGGTGACGGCCTGCATGCCGAGCAGCTCGCCGAGGCGGGCGGTGCCGACATTGTAGGAGCGCCACTTCAGGCCCTTCATGTCCTCGACGCTGTTGATGTCCTTCTTGGCGTAGACGCCCTGCGGCGCCCAGGGGACCATGAAGAGGAGCTTGATGCCCTGGCTGTCGAGCTTCTTCTCGATCGCCGCCTTCGAGGCCGTGTAGAGCTTGCGCGAGTCGGCGAAGGAGGTCGCGAGGAAGGGCACGACGTCGATGCCGTAGACCGGGTCCTCGTTCTCGTGCAGCGACATCAGCACTTCGCCCATCTGGGCCTGGCCGGTCTGGACGGCGCGCTTGATCTCCGGCGCCTTGAACAGCGCGGCGTTGGCGTGAACGGTGATAGAGAGCTTGCCTGATGTCGCGGCCTCGACGTCCTTGGCGAACAGGACGAGGTTTTCCGTGTGCGGGTTGTCCGACGGATAGGCGTTGGGCAGGTTCCACTTGGTCTGAGCGGCGGCGCCGAGCGAGCCCAGCGACAGGGCGCCTGCCGCGACGCCGGCGACGAGAAGTCCCTTGATGAAGTCCTTGCGATGCATGGTGTTGTCTCCGTTCCCTTGGTTTTGATGCGTTATCATTGAGGCGGAAAGGCCATCTGCGGCAAGACCATCACGATCTGCGGGAAGACGGTGATGATCGCGACGGCCGCGACCAGCAGGAAGAAGAATGGCAGCGCCGCCAGCGCGACCGTGTTCGAGTCCTTGCCCGACATGGTCTGCAGCACGAAGAGGTTGAAGCCGACCGGCGGCGAGACCTCGGCCATCTCGACGATCAGCACCAGGAAGATGCCGAACCAGACGAGGTCGAAGCCGGCGGTCTTTATCATCGGGATGACGATGGCGGTGGTCAGCACGATCATCGAGATGCCGTCGAGCGCGGTTCCGAGCACGATGTACATCACGGTGAGCGCGGCGATCAGCGCGTAGGGAGAGAGGTGAAGGCTGTCGACCCATTCGGCCAGTGCCGCCGGGATGCCGGTATAGGCCATCGAGGTCGACATGAAGGAGGCGCCGGCCAGGATCAGCATGATCATGCAGGTGATCCGGGTGGTGCCCATCACGCTCTGCCAGAAAGCCTCCTTTGTCAGCGAGCCGGACCACCAGGCGATGCCGAAGGAGCCGAGCACGCCCCAGGCGGCGCATTCCGTCGCCGTGGCCCAGCCGAGCAGCAGCGAGAGGAAGACCAGTGCGATCAGCAGCATGCAGGGGATGAGCTGCGCCGATTCCTTCATCTTCTCGCGGAAGCTCATCTTCGGCTCCGGCGGCGGCGACTGGTCGGGGTGCAGCAGGTGCCAGACGATGATGTAACCGGAGTACAGCGCCATCACGAGCAGGCCGGGCAGGAAGCCGGCAAGGAAGACCTGGATGATCGAGACGTTCGCCGCGACCGCATAGACCACCATGGTGATCGAGGGCGGGATCAGGATGCCGAGCGTGCCGGCGCCGGCAAGCGAGCCGAGCGAGACGGTCTCGTTGTAGCCGCGGCGCTTGAGCTCGGGCAGGGCGATCTTGGCGACGGTGGCGCAGGTCGCAGCCGAAGAGCCGGAGACCGAGCCGAAGATGCCGCAGGCCAGCACGTTGACGTGCATCAGCCGGCCCGGCAGCCAGTTGAGCCAGGGTGCGAGGCCGCGGAACATCTCCTCGGAAAGCTTGGTGCGATACAGGATCTCGCCCATCCAGATGAAGAGCGGCAGGGCGGCCAGCGTCCAGGAGGCACTGTTGCCCCAGATGGTGGTCGCCAGCACCGAACCGGCGGGGATGCCGCCGCCCACGAACTGCATCGCCACCCAGCCGCAGGCCATCAGGGAAATCGCGATCCAGACGCCGCCGGCGAGGAAGATCGCGAGCAGCAGGAGCAGCAGCCCCGAGATTTCGATCATCGCCATCGGCTCAGACCCCGCTCGCCATGGCGCGCTCGACGATCTCCTCGTCGGATTGCGCCGGGGGCTTCTCGTAGCGGGGCTCCTGGCCGCGGATCACGACATGGACGAACTCGTCGAGCATCGCGATGAAGAGGATGACGAGGCCGCCGGAATAGCCGAGCTGCGGGATCCAGAGCGGCATCGGCACGACACCGCCGGCCACGTCGTTGAATTCGAAGGACTGCCAGGTCATCACGGCAGCGTGCCAGGCGAAGAAGCCGGAGAAGCCGAGGCCGAGGATCAGCGAGAAGACCTCGAAGAACCAGCGCTTGCGACCCTCGAAGCGGTCGATCAGCAGGCCGACGCGGATCATGTCGCCGGATTTGAAGGTGTGGGCGAGCCCGAGAAAGGCCATCGCGGCCATGCACCAGGAGGTGAAGTCATCGCCGGCGGGGATATTGAAGCCGACCTCGCGGCCGACGGACATCACCATCATCAGGACGAAGATCAGGACGAGGAAGACGCCAGCAGCATAGCCGGCCCAGAGGTAGAGCGTGTCGAGCGAGCGGCGGATCATGGAGCGCGCCGCTCCCACCGGTTGGTGGCGCGTGCGCGCCCGGTTGCCAGGGTTGCTCGCATCGTCGCATCCTCCGCTTTCGTGCCGGCCCGGCCCCTCAGCCATGTTCCAGCCACAATCGGGATCGTAGCCGGCGGAAGCGCCTTGTCAATAACTCATCGACGAATTATCGATGAAACGTCAGCGTAATCCATCGCTGGCATGGCGGAGGGGAGAGCGTCCTATGTCGGCAGCCTGTTGGGACTTCTGGATCGATCGCGGCGGCACCTTCACCGACGTGATCGGCCGCGATCCGGCTGGCAATCTCCATGCCAGGAAGCTGCTCTCGGAAAATCCCGGCGCCTATCGCGATGCGGCCGTGCAGGGGATCCGCGATCTGCTGGGGCTGAAGGCAGGCGATGCTATCCCGGCCGGTACGGTCGGCGAAGTCCGCATGGGCACCACCGTCGCGACCAACGCGCTGCTCGAGCGCAAGGGCGACCGCACGCTGCTGGTCACCACCAGGGGTTTCCGCGACGCTCTGCGCATCGGCTACCAGGCGCGGCCCGACATCTTCGCCAAGCAGATCATCAAGCCCGAGCAGCTCTATGAAGACGTCGTCGAGATCGAGGAGCGCGTGCTGGCGGACGGCACGGTGGAACGTGCGCCCGATGAGGCGGTGATCCGCAGCGCGCTTCAGGCGCAGTTCGATGCCGGCTTCCGCGCCGTCGCCATCGTCTTCATGCATGGCTATCGCTACGCTGCCCATGAGCAGGTCGCGGCCCGGATCGCCCGCGAGATCGGCTTCCCGCAAGTCTCGGTCAGCCATGAGGTCTCGCCGCTGGTGAAGCTGGTCGGGCGTGGCGACACTGCAGTGGTCGATGCCTATCTGTCGCCCATCCTGCGCCGCTATGTGCAGCAGGTTTCGGAAGAGCTCGACGTCGCCCGCACCGGTGCGCGGCTGATGTTCATGATGTCCTCGGGCGGCCTCACCGCCGCCGAGCTGTTCCAGGGCAAGGACGCGATCCTGTCCGGACCGGCCGGTGGCGTCGTCGGCCTCGCCGAGACCGGCCGCTCGGCCGGCTTCGACAAGGTGATCGGCTTCGACATGGGCGGCACCTCGACCGACGTTGCCCATTTCGACGGCGAGTATGAGCGCGCCTTCGAGACCGAGGTCGCCGGCGTGCGCATGCGGGCGCCGATGATGCTGATCCATACCGTGGCCGCCGGCGGCGGCTCGATCCTCCACTATGATGGCGCGCGCTTCCGCGTCGGGCCGGATTCGGCCGGCGCCAATCCCGGCCCGGCGGCCTATCGCCGCGGCGGGCCGCTTGCCGTGACCGACGCCAATGTCATGGTCGGCAAGCTGATCCCATCCTATTTCCCGGCGATCTTCGGGCCGAATCAGGATCAGGCGCTCGATGTCGACGCGGTGCGTGCGAAATTCGCGGCCCTGGCGCGGGAGGTCGGTGACGGCCGCTCCGCGGAGGAGGTCGCCGATGGTTTCGTCCAGATCGCCGTCGCCAACATGGCCGAGGCGATCAAGAAGATCTCGGTCCAGCGTGGCTATGATATCACCCGTTATGCGCTGAACTCCTTCGGCGGCGCCGGTGGCCAGCATGCCTGCCTCGTCGCCGATGCGCTGGGCATCAAGACCGTGCTTCTGCACCCGTTCTCAGGCCTGCTCTCGGCCTATGGCATGGGGCTCGCCGAAATCCGCTCGACGCGCACGGCGGCGCTCGACGTGCCCGTCGACGGCGAGGCGAAGGCCGCGATCGAGGCCGTGGCCGAGAAGCTCGCGGCAGAAACCAGCGCGGAAGTAGCCGGCCAGGGCGTGGCTGAGGTCGATATCGCCATCCATGTCCGCGCCCACATTCGCTATGCCGGCACCGACACGGCCATCGCCGTCCCGGCCGGCCCGCGCGCAGCGATGCAGGAGGCCTTCCAGACCGCGCACAAGGCACGTTTCGGCTTCATGGACGAGGCCAAGGCTCTGGTCGTCGAGGCCGTCGAGGTCGAGGCCGTCGGCGGTGGCGCGAAGTTCGAGGAGGCCGCTGCGGACGAGCATGCCGGCGAGCCGGCGGTGGCAGAGCGCACGCGCTTCTTCGCCAAGGGTGCATGGCACGACGCGGCCATCGTCCGGCGTCAGGCGATGGAGCCCGGCCAGAGCCTCGCCGGCCCCGCCATCATCATCGAGCCGAACCAGACCGTCGTCGTCGAGGACGGCTGGACGGCCAAGCTGACGGCCAAGGACCATCTGGTCCTCGTCCGCACCAAGGCGCTGGTGCAGCAGGCGGCGATCGGCACCAGGGCCGACCCGGTGATGCTCGAGATCTTCAACAACCTGTTCATGTCGATCGCCGAGCAGATGGGCGTGACGCTGCAGAACACCGCCTACTCCGTGAACATCAAGGAGCGGCTCGACTTCTCCTGCGCCGTCTTCGACCAGACCGGCGCGCTGGTCGCCAACGCTCCGCACATGCCGGTGCATCTCGGCTCGATGGACCGCTCGGTCGAGACGGTCATCGCCAACAACCCGGTGATCAGGCCCGGCGACGTCTACTGCCTCAACGCTCCGTATAATGGCGGGACGCATCTGCCCGACATCACGGTCTGCACCCCGGTGTTCGATGCCGCGGACAAGGACATCCTGTTCTGGGTGGCGAGCCGAGGCCACCACGCCGATGTCGGCGGCACGGCCCCGGGCTCGATGTCGCCGCTGGCGACGAACATCGAGGAAGAGGGCGTCTATATCGACAACTTCAAGATCGTCGATCAGGGCCGCTTCTGCGAGGAAGACCTCGTCAAGCTGCTGACCGGCGCGCGCTGGCCGGTGCGCAACGTCGTGCAGAACGTCAACGATCTGAAGGCGCAGATCGCCGCCAACGAGAAGGGCGTCGCGGAACTGCGCAAGATGATCGGGTCCTTCGGGCTCGATGTCGTGCAGGCCTATATGGGCCATGTGCAGGACAACGCGGCCGAAAGCGTGGCGCGGCTCCTGACCAAGCTGCACGATGCCGAATTCACCTATCCGATGGATCAGGGCTGCGCGATCAGGGTGAAGATCACCATCGATCGCGAAAAGCGCGAGGCGACGGTGGATTTCACCGGCACGTCCGAGCAGCGCCAGGACAATTTCAACGCGCCGGCGCCGGTGACGCGCGCCGCCGTGCTCTATGTCTTCCGCGTCATGGTCGACGACGCGATCCCGATGAATGCCGGGTGCCTGCGGCCGATCCGGATCATCGTGCCGGAAGGCTCGATGCTGGCGCCGCGCTACCCGGCCGCGGTGGTCGCGGGGAATGTCGAGGTGAGCCAGGCGGTGACGAACACGCTGTTCGGCGCGCTCAAGGCGATGTCCTGCTCGCAGGGCACGATGAACAACCTGACCTTCGGCAACGACCAGTACCAGTATTACGAGACGATCTGCTCGGGCTCACCGGCAGGTCCCGGCTTCAACGGCACATCCGGCGTCCATGTCCACATGACCAATTCGCGCCTGACCGATCCGGAGATCCTGGAGACGCGCTTCCCGGTCGTGCTGGAGGATTTCCATATCCGCCCGGGCTCCGGCGGCAAGGGCCAATGGACGGCCGGCGACGGCACCAGCCGCACCATCCGCTTTCTCAAGACGATGGATTGCGCGATCCTCGCCTCGCACCGGAAGGTCCGGCCTTTCGGCGTGGACGGCGGCGAGCCGGGGCAAGTCGGCCGGACGCTGGTGCGCAGGCTCTCGGGGGCGATCGAGGAACTGAAGCCGTCCGACCAGACGCTGCTCCAGGCCGGCGAGGCGGTGACCGTGATCACGCCGACGGCCGGCGGCTACGGCGGGCCGAAGGGCTGAAGCCGCGGCCGCTCGGGCGCGGGGCTGCTCAGCCCTGCGCCGGTGGCGGCACGCGGCCCCTCACGGCGTTGGCGCGCGCGACATAGGACGCTGCGCCATCGTCCGCGATGGTGATGCGGGCACGGACCTTGTCCTTGAGCTCGGCCACAGTCTGCGGGGGCAGGGCCGCGATGGTTGGGGCGACGGTCGCGCCCAGCGTGCTCG
>NZ_JBIWYK010000126.1:0-7589 GCF_044752385.1 Allobosea sp. CER48
GAGGGGAACCAGGCCAGGATTCGACGCGGTGTGCCAGTGATCGAACCTCGGCGGGACAATACTCACAAAAAGGCGAATTGTCTGTCAAGCGCCTCCTTGCGAAGATGGTGCCCGGCTGCAAGTCTTGCATGACAACGAGACCGGGAACCGGCTCACAGGAAGCTGCCACGACGCATGGCGGCTCGTCAGGGAGAACGCAATCGTGGCAAGCGGCACCGCCGGCCAGGCGGATACCTTTCCGAAATTGCTGTTGCGCAATGCGAAGGAGCGCGCGACGCGTGTAGCCTTCCGCCACAAGGATCTCGGCATCTGGCAGTCCTGGAACTGGGCCGAGGTCGCGGAGCACGTCCGGAACTTCGCCAAGGGCCTGCAGGATCTCGGGCTGAAGCGCGGCGAGAAGGTCGCGATCATCGGCTACAACCGGCCGAAGCTCTACTGGTCGATGTGCGCCGCGCAGTGGATCGGCGCGATCCCGGTGCCGGTCTATGCCGATGGTGTCGCCGAAGAGATGGCCTATGTCCTCGACCACGCCGAGTCCGTCTTTGCCGTGGTGCAGGACCAGGAGCAGGTCGACAAGCTGCTCTCGATCGCCGATCGCCTGCCGCATCTCAGGCATATGCTCTATGACGAGCCGCGCGGCCTGCGTGACTACGACCACAGCAAGCTCCACGCCATCGAGACGGTGATCCAGGCGGGCGCCAAGGCCCTGAAGGACCCGCAGGCCGAAGCCGCGCTCGTCCACGAGATGGAGCAGGGCCAGGGCTCCGATCTCGGCATCATCCTCTACACCTCCGGAACGACCGGCCGGCCCAAGGGCGTGATGCTCAGCCATTACAACGTCATCGTCGCCGCCGAGATCGGCTGCGGGTTCGACGGGCTCAACGAGAGCGACGAGGTCATCGCCTATCTCCCGATCGCCTGGGTCGGCGACCACGTCTTCTCCTATGCGCAGGCGATGCTGGCCGGCTTCTGCGTCAACTGCCCGGAGAGCCCGGACACCGTCATCGACGACCGCCGCGAAGTCGGCACCACCTACGCCTTCGCCCCGCCGCGCGTCTTCGAGAACATGCTGACCATCACCATGGTTCGCATGGAGGATGCCGGCGCCCTCAAGCGGAAGATGTTCCACTACTTCCTCGGCGTCGCGAAGCAGCACGGCGAGAAGATCCTGAACGGCGAGAGCGTGCCCCTGCAGGGACGGCTGCTCTACAAGCTCGGCGATTGGCTGGTCTACGGTCCCCTGCGCAATCGTTTCGGCCTGACGAACATCAAGGTCGGCTACACCGCCGGCGAGGCGATCGGCCCCGAACTCTTCCGCTTCTACCGCTCGATCGGCGTCAACCTGAAGCAGCTCTACGGCCAGACCGAAGCCGGCGTGTACATCACCATGCAACCGAACGGCGAGATCAAGGCCGACACGGTCGGCAAACCCGCGCCGCTGGTCGAGATCCGCATCGACGACAATGGCGAGGTGCTCTACCGCTCGCCCTCGATCTTCGGCGGCTACTACAAGGATCCGGACAAGACGGCGGAGACGATGACCGCGGACGGCTATGTCCGCTCCGGCGATGCCGGCTTCTTCGACGAAGGCGGCCACCTCAAGATCATCGACCGCGCCAAGGATGTCGGCAAGCTCGCGAGCGGCAACCTTTTCCCGCCGAAATACATCGAGAACAAGCTGAAGTTCTATCCGAACATCAAGGAGGCCGTGGCCTTCGGCCAGGGCCGCGACTACGCGACGGTCGCGCTCAACATCGACCTGACCGCCGTCGGCAACTGGGCCGAGCGCAACAACGTGGTCTACGCCTCCTATCAGGAGCTCGCCGGCCACGATCTCGTCTACGACATGATCGCCAAGCATGTCGACGAGGTGAACCGCTCGCTCGCCACCGAGCCGATGATGGGCGGCGCCCAGATCAAGCGCTTCCTCATCCTGCACAAGGAACTCGATGCCGACGACGGCGAGCTGACGCGCACCCAGAAGGTCCGTCGCGGCTTCATCGCCGAGCGCTACGCCCCGCTCGTGGCGGCGCTCTATGACGGCTCGGAGGCGGCCGACATCTCGACGGAAGTGACCTTCGAGGACGGCCGCAAGGGCGCGATCTCGGCCCGCGTCAAGGTGCGCGACGCCAGGATCTATCCCAGCGGGCAGGAGGCGCCGGCAGCGGCGAAGGCGGCATGAACGCGGAGCCGATGAACGTGACCGGCGCTCCCATCCGCGGCAAGGGCGAAGTCCTGCTTTCGGTCGAGAACATCTCGCTGCGCTTCGGCGGCGTGAAGGCGATCACCGATGTCTCCTTCGACATCCGAAAGGGCGAGATCCGAGCCATCATCGGGCCGAACGGTGCCGGCAAGACCTCGATGCTCAACTGCATCAACGGTTTCTACCAGCCGCAGGAGGGACAGATCGTCTTCAAGGGCGAGCGCCGCGCCAAGATGCGTCCGCATCGCGCCGCCGCAGGCGGCATTGCCCGCACCTTCCAGAACGTCGCGCTGTTCAAGGGCATGTCGACGCTCGACAACATCATGACCGGCCGCACGCTCAAGATGAAGAAGGGCTTCTTCTGGCAGGCATTGCGCCACGGGCCGGCCATGCAGGAGGAGATCGAACACCGCCGCGTCGTCGAGGACATCATCGACTTCCTGCAGATCGAGCACATCCGCAAGCTGCCGGTCGGCAAACTTCCCTATGGCCTGCAGAAGCGCGTCGAGCTCGGCCGCGCGCTCGCCATGGAACCTGAGCTGCTGCTGCTCGACGAGCCGATGGCCGGCATGAACCTCGAGGAGAAGGAGGACATGTGCCGCTTCATCCTCGACGTGAACAACCAGTTCGGCACGACGATCGCGCTGATCGAACACGACATGGGCGTCGTCATGGACCTCTCCGATCGTGTCGTGGTGCTGGAATACGGCCGCAAGATCGCCGACGGGACGCCGGACGAGGTCAAGGCGAACCAGAAGGTGATCGACGCCTATCTCGGCGTGGCGCATTGAGGAGCGCGGACACATGAGCGACATCGCCACCCGCCCCGCCCCGAACCTTCTCGCCAACCCACTGGTCAAGGCCGGCCTGATCGTCACCGCCATCATCGCGGCACTCGCGATCGGCGTTCGGCTGGACCCCACCAACACGCTCTACGCGATCTTCGTCGACCCGTTCCAGCAGATGGCCCAGGCGCCGGACCTGCTCGTGCAGACGATCTGGGAAGGGCTCGTTTCCGGCGTACTCTATGCGCTGATCGCGCTCGGCTTCGTGCTGATCTTCAAGGCCTCCGGCGTGTTCAACTTCGCCCAGGGCATCATGGTGGTGTTCGCGGCGCTGACGCTGGTCGGCCTCTACGAAAAGGGCGTGCCCGCTTTCCTCGCGGTCATCATCACGCTCGGCGTCATGTTCGCGCTGGCCGTCACCATCGAGCGCGTGGTGCTGCGCCCACTGGTCAACCAGCCCGACATCATCCTGTTCATGGCGACCTTCGGCATCACCTATTTCCTGATCGGCTTCGGCGAATCCCTCTTCGGCGGCAACCCCAAGCAGATGATCGCCGAGCAGCTCTATCTGCCCAAGGGCGCGGTCGACCTGCAGATTCTCGGAGGGCTGGTCTCGCTGCAGAAGATCGACATCGCCGCCGCGATCATAGCCTCGCTGATGATCGCGGCTCTCGCGGCCTTCTTCCAGTACACGCGCATCGGCCGGGCGCTGCGTGCCGTCGCCGACAGCCACAAGGCGGCACTCTCTGTCGGCATCTCGCTCAACCAGATCTGGGTGATCGTCTGGTTCACCGCCGGCATCGTCGCGCTGATCACCGGCATCATGTGGGGCGCCCGCTCGGACGTCTCCTTCGCGCTGGAGATCGTGGCGCTGAAGGCCCTGCCGGTGCTGATCCTCGGCGGCTTCACCTCGATCCCCGGCGCTATCGTCGGCGGCCTCATCATCGGCATCGGCGAGAAGCTCGGCGAGTTCTACTGGGGCCCGCTCGTCGGTGGCGGGATCGAGAGCTGGCTCGCCTATTTCATCGCGCTGGGTTTCCTGCTGTTCAGGCCGCAGGGGCTGTTCGGCGACAAGATCATCGAACGCATCTGAGGAGCCTCACGACATGTTCTACCGCGAGGCCGGTCAATACAAATCCACTTACTCCGCCGACATGGCCGTCTTCCCGCTGCGGGAAGACCGGATCGGCATCGCCGTCATCCTGGCCGTCGCGCTCGTCGCAATTCCCTTCCTGGGCAGCGACTTCTTCATCGCGTCAGTCATGATTCCCTTCCTCGTCTTTTCGCTGGCGGCGATCGGTCTCAACATCCTCACGGGATATACCGGGCTGATCTCGCTCGGCACCGCCGCCTTCATGGGCGTCGGCGCCTATGCCTGCTACAAGCTCACGACCTTCTTCCCGAACGTGAACATCATCGTCCTGATCCTGGTTTCGGGCCTGTTCTCGGCCGGAATCGGCGTGCTCTTCGGCCTGCCCTCGCTGCGCATCAAGGGCTTCTACCTCGCAGTCGCGACGCTCGCCGCGCAGTTCTTCCTGCAATGGGCCTTCGTGCGCGTTCCCTGGCTGTTCAACTACAACGCCTCCGGCGCGATCGAGGTGCCGCAACGCACCCTGTTCGACATCCCGATAACCGGGGCGTCCGCCACGCCGGAGACACGCTACTTCGTCTGTCTCGGCCTTGTCGTGGTGCTGACCTGGTTCGCCTCGAACCTCGTCCACGGCAAGCTCGGCCGCTCCTGGATGGCCGTGCGCGACATGGACATCGCCGCCGAGCTCATGGGCATCAAGCTGCTCAACGCCAAGCTGATGGCCTTCGCGGTCTCATCCTATTTCTGCGGCGTTGCCGGCGCGATGATGATCTTCCTCTGGTACGGCGGCGGCGAGGCGGCGGACGTCTTCTCGATCCGGCTCTCCTTCAACATCCTGTTCATGGTCATCATCGGCGGCCTGGGCTCGCTGATCGGCTCGTTCTTCGGAGCGGCCTTCCTCTCGATCCTGCCGACCGCGCTCAAGTTCGGCCTGCCCGCGCTCGGCGTTCCGATCGGCGGCGCCGCGGCCGAGCACGTCACCTTCATGCTCGTCGGCGCGCTGATCATCCTCTTCCTGATCGTCGAGCCGCACGGCCTCGCCCGGCTCTGGCAGATCGGCAAGCAGAAATTGCGGACGTGGCCCTTCCCCTATTGAGGCTGGGGGACAGGCCCAAGAAACGACCGGCGACGCTGAAGCGCCGGCGCTGAAAGACCGATCCGACATCTGTCTGGTCGGGAGGAAACGAACGGAGGAAGTCCATGAAGACCAGCATTCTGATGAAAGGGGCGGCTCTGGGCGCCCTGCTCGCTGCGGCCGGCGCGGTCGTCCCGGCTGCAGCGCAGGACAGCGTCTACTTCGCCAACAACGCCTATCGCACCGGCCCGTTCTCCGGCTCGGGCATCCCGATCGGCGACGGCATGCGCGACTACATCACGATGATCAACGAGCGCGACGGCGGCGTGAACGGCGTCAAGATCGTCTACGAGGAATGCGAGACCGGCTACGACACCAAGAAGTCGATCGAGTGCTACGAGCAGGCCAAGGCCAAGAACACGATCGTCTACTCGCCCTGGTCGACCGGCGCGACGCTCGCCGCGATCCCGCGCGCCCATGTCGACAAGATCCCGATCCTGTCGATGGCCTACGGGCTCTCCGCCTCTGCCGAAGGCACGAGCTTCCCCTGGGTCTTCATCCCGCCCTTCACCTACTGGGACGGCGCTTCCGTCATGGTGAAGCACATGGCGGCCGAGCTCGGCGGCCTGGACAAGCTCAAGGGCAAGAAGCTCGGCCTGATCCATCTCGACGCGCCGTTCGGCAAGGAGCCGATCCCGGTGCTCGAGAACCTCGCCAAGAAATACGGCTTCGAGCTGAAGCTCTACCCGGTGGCGGCGGCCGACATGCAGAACCAGGGATCGCTTTGGCTCTCGATCCGGCGTGACCGGCCCGACTTCCTCTACAACCAGGGCTGGGGCGCGATGAACCCCACCGCGGTCAAGGAGGCTGCCAAGAACAACTTCCCGATGAACAAGTTCGTCGGCGTCTGGTGGGCCGGCGGCGACGACGACGCGCGTGCCGGTGGCGAGCAGGCCAAGGGCTACAGGTCGCTGAGCTGGGCGCTGAGCGGCACCGAGGCTCCCGCGATGCAGGACATCCTCAAGTTCGTGGTCGACAAGGGCAAGAGCACGACGCCGAAGGAGAAGGTCGGCGAGGCCCTCTACAACCGCGGCGTCTACAACGCGATGCTCGTCGTCGAGGGCGTCCGCAATGCGCAGAAGCTCTCGGGCAAGAAGGTCATCAACGCCGAGGACATGCGCCGCGGCCTCGAGGCTCTGAACCTCACCGAGGCGCGTCTGAAGGAAATCGGCCTCGGCGGCTTCGTCACGCCGACCTCGATCTCCTGCTCCGACCACTCCGGCCACAGCAAGATGTTCGTCGCGGAATGGGACGGCGCCAAGTGGACGAAGAAGGGCGACTGGGTCGAGCCGATGAAGGACGAGGTCCGTCCGCTCATCGAAGCCAACGCCAAGGACTATGTCGAGAAGGCCGGCAACTGGCCGAAGCGCGCAGAGTCCTGCGAGAAGTCGTCCTGACCTGACGGCGGCCGGCGGCGGCTCACCGCCGCCGGCACCCCATCGATAGCGATTGTCCGGGAGAGGCCGATGTCGACCGCCACCCTCGAGAAGCCAGCCGCAGCGACGGCAAGCGACACCATCCTGTCGCTCAACAACATCGAGGTCATCTACGACCATGTCGTGCTGGTGCTGAAGGGCGTCTCGCTCACCGTGCCGCGCCAGGGCATCGTCGCGATCCTCGGCGCGAACGGCGCCGGCAAGACCACGACGCTGAAGGCGATCTCGAACCTGCTCAAGGCCGAGCGCGGCGAGGTCACCAAGGGCTCGATCGTCTTCGACGGCGAGCGCGTCGACAAGATGTCGCCGAACGAGCTCGTGCGCCGCGGCTGCATCCAGGTCATGGAAGGCCGGCACTGCTTCGGCCATCTCTCGATCGAGGAGAACCTGCTGACCGGCGCCTTCACCCGCCGGGACGGCAACGCCGCGATCAAGCGCGACCTCGAGAAGATCTACACACTGTTCCCGCGCCTCAAGCAGCGGCGCAATTCGCAAGCCGGCTACACCTCGGGCGGCGAGCAGCAGATGTGCGCTATCGGCCGCGCCATGATGTCGAACCCGAAGATGATCCTGCTCGACGAACCCTCGATGGGCCTCGCCCCGCAGATCGTCGAGGAGATCTTCGAGATCGTCCGCCGGCTCAACGCCGATGAGGGCGTCTCCTTTCTCGTCGCCGAGCAGAACACCAACATGGCGCTGCGCTACGCGACCTACGGCTACATCATGGAGACCGGCCGCGTCGTCATGGATGGCGAGGCACAGATGCTGCGTGAGAACGAGGACGTGAAGGAATTCTATCTCGGCGTGGCCGAGGGCAACAAGAAGTCCTTCCGCGAGGTGAAGAGCTACAAGCGCCGCAAGCGCTGGCTCTCCTGAGGCCCCCGGCCCTTCGGCCCGCCGACCCGCCCCATCAGCGAGATGACCGCCATGACCGAGCATT